>NZ_JBICHO010000127.1:0-21483 GCF_043100905.1 Rhodopirellula sp. JB055
GGTCAGAGTAAATCTCGCAAACTGGTCATTGCAAGCGGTTCTTTCGTTGCAAACGGTTCTCCATATTGCCGCTCGATCAGGCGACCCCAGTAGGCGGCATCGTCGCGAAAACGATCCGTCAAGCTGGGCGGTCCCGGATCACGACCGGTGATGAATTGGCTTTCGTAGGCGCAAATGGACTTTAGTTTGCGGTCCCATTGTTCTGAGATGTCCACGATCCAACTGGGTTGCACCGCCAACCGAAGGTGGATGCAGAAATAGTAATAGAGACGCTCAGGATGGTGTCGCGGTCCGGGCATCGGTGTTTTGCTCAGCTTGGAGTGGAAGCGGGCCGCTTCGACCAACTGAGTCGCCGCAACGTGGTCGGGGTGAGCGTCATGGTAGTACGGTGCAAACAACCATCGAGGTCGCAGGCATCGGATGAACGATGCGATGTGTTCTCGAGCGGGCAGGGTTGCTTCGACCGCACGGTTGGTTAACCCGGCGTTGCCCCGCCATGTCAGCTTCATGATTTCGGTTGCTCGAGCCGTTTCTCGACGGCGAATCTCGAGACTGCCGTGCGGGGTGGGTTCACCGGTTGTCAGATCCAAGACGCCGACCCGCATGCCTTCATCGATCATTCGCATGATCGTGCCACCCATGCCCAATTCGGCATCATCGGGGTGAGGCGCAACCACGAGGAAATCCAACGGTTCGATTGTTTCAGGATCGGGGTAGGGATCCGAATTCACAAATAAAGAGGAAGAGACAGAAGTCATTGCGGAAGCTCCAGTGCGATGGCTCGGTGTGCGTTTCGGACAAGGATTAGATTGTCGACCACAGTGGGAATGTTCCAGGTCTTGTGTTCCAAAGCCGGGATGCGGATCAGCTCGCGGTATTCTTCGGGATCAGCGGCGACTAGCGCCACATCGCCCTCTTCGGATTGAACAACCAACACGTCTTCGACCAACACGGCTTGCCCTTGCCCAAAGCGATCACGACGGGATTGTTCCCACAGGCGTTTGCCAGATTCAATCTCAACCGCTTGCAGGGCACCGTTGCTCAATGCGTACGCGACGCCGTTGTGGACCAACGCGTGATTGAACTTCGTTTTCAAGACTCGGGACGAATGCCAGATTTCATTCGCGACGAAGTCAGAGGCAGCGGAAGATGCGGTCGTTGACGCGGATGGGGTGTCGGCACGGGTGACCTCGATCAATGAACTGCCGCCGCCGTATCCTTTGCCGATCAAGAACTGATTTTTACCGGCTGGAATTGCGGAGGCACAGTTTGCACCGGAGTTCGATTTGCCTTCCCACGGAAATGACCACAGGATTTTACCAGTGGCTACGTCGTGACCCGTGATCTCGGCTTCGTTGACGGAGACGATTTGGCGTTTCTTACCAAGCGTCATGATCATGGGAGACGCGTAACTGATTTGTTGCTTGCCGGCTCGCCAGCGGGTTTCGCCCGTGGCGGCATCCAGTGCAACCAATGATCGACCGGCGACCGCTTCTGATTCGGGACCACCCAGTGGAAGCACACAGAGATTGTCGACGATCAATGGTGAACCCGATCGGCCCCACGAGATCGCTTGTTCGGAATCGTCTTGGTTCCAACCGGTGATTTCCAGCAAGTCACGTTGCCAGAGGATTTCCCCGTCAGAGAGGCTCAAGCACCAGACGGTTCCGGTGGCACCTTGGGCATAGACTTTTGCTGGCGACAATTCGGTTGCGGGGACGATTGCGGGGGTGGATCGCGGGCCGCCTCCACCGAGAGCTTGAAAGTGATTGGCTTCGTGCTCAACCAGCCACAGCAACTGACCGTCAGAGAGTCGATAGGCCGAGACGCATTCCATCTCATCGCGTTGTTCCAGTGTCACGGCGATGCCACTTGAGACCGCAAAAGAGGACCAGCCTGCTCCAATGCCGATGTCCCAGCGGCGGGTCACTTGATTGGCAGAAGTGGGAATCTCGAAGCGACGTTCCGTGAGGATTCCGGTGCGGTGATCTCCCAAAAATTCACGCCACGTGCCCTGGGAATCAGTTGGCCCCTCGGAATCAGCCAGTTCGTTTTCCCCGGTCGCGGAATTGGCCTCGGTCAAAGGCGTTGTCTTGAGGGCGGGCGTGTTGGAGCGACCGAATCGCCATGAGAATCGGGGAACCATTTCCCCTGAAAAACTTTCGAATCGTAGCAGCACGACTGCGGATAGGATCAGTGCCAGGCAGACGGTTGGCACCAACCAGCCTTTTCGGGCCGCCAAACTGGCACGCTGCAACTGGTACAAAACGACCAATGACGCGATTCCACCGGCCGCCAAGCTTTGCAGCAGAGCTTTTTGGTAGTCCGTTTCGGGGGCCCGCCATTGGATCAGGCCAACGATCGCGGCACCTGCGACCAGGGCCACCAAGGCTTTCCATCCGTGGCGGGCAACTTCGTTCGTGTCGGTGGGAACGGAATTCGCGGTGGAGTTTGCGGTATCGTACTCTGGAGAGGCCGATTCGTCAGTTGTGGAATCTGGGGGAGGAAAGGTCATGGTTGACCAACCCATGCGAGAGAGAAATGTTGAAACGTCGAAAGAAACAGTTGCCCAAGCACGGTAACACGTCGCCCAGGTTGGCGGAATTAGTTCCCGCTCCTGATCTGGTCGCTCCCGTTCAACTCGCGTTTATCTCCGATCTACATCTGTTTAGCTCGCGTTGCCATATTGAACGGCATGAGGCGGCGATTCGGCGGGCGATCGAAGCCTCGGACGTTTGTGTTTGGGGAGGTGATCTGTTTGATTTCTGCTGGAGTCGACTTGGCGATGGAAATGTTTCGCGAACCGCTGCGATCGAGTGGTTGGAAGCGTGGCGAGCGGAGTTTCCGAGCAAGGTTTTCATTTATCTGAATGGCAACCACGACGCGCAAGCCTCGTTTCGCCAATCGCTTCGGGATTGGGCGCAGCCGTATCAGCAAGACGACACATCGCCAACGATTCCGGATTCCAGAAGTCTGCTGCAGGGATCTGAACAGCCTGCGGCGCGGGTGCAACTGCGATTGCAGCCCGGCGCCGTCCATGTGGATTGGGATGCGATTCGGTTGGCGGATTTGTTGATGGTGCATGGAGACGTGATTGAGGGAGGCGGCCATTCGGCTGGCTTGGCCCGGTATCGAAATCGTTGGGCGCATGAATCGGACAAGTCGCCCGCGAATCTGAAGAATGGTTTCTACGATGCGGCGGTGACCGCGCGATTGCATTTGGCCGCCGCGGGTGTCGCTCATCGACGCCGTTCCACTTGCTTGCGATTGCTGCACTGGGCGCGTCAGCAGCCGACTTGGTTGCACCACGATCTACAGCGAGTTGTCTTTGGGCACACGCATCGATGTCTCGATGGTGTCCATGTCGCAGGGATTGACTTTTACAATGGTGGCGCAGCAGTCAAACACGTGAAATTTGAACCCGTGGTGTTGTCCGTTTCCGGTGCAGTTTGACGGCCGAAAAGACGGGCTTACGGCATGCACGGCGCAGCTAATCGACGTCGGAGGGAATCTGTTCTTCTTTGTAACGAACAGCATTCAATATGTTTCATTGATACCACCCATTGAGATACACTGCAGCGTACTGGTCAGGGGCGGACTGACCGTGAACCCCATCCTTTTCAACCTTGTTGGAAAGGAGGCGTGTTTCGTCGTGTTTACTCTGTTAACCGATTTCGTGAATTCGGATCGGTCCATCGCTCCATGCAAAATCAGTCGCAACAATCTCAGTCGCGGATGGCACAGGCACAGTCCGGTCAATCGCAGAACCAACCGCTGCAGGCTTCCTCGGAACCCGTTCCGTTTTTGGAGGGTTACGAGACGGAGTCTTTCTTTGACGAAGTGGTGGACGAAAACGCTTGTGCTCGGCCCGATTCGGTTGCGCTGGTGAATTTGATCAATCGTTTGCCGGCAGGAGAACTGAATCGCCGTCAGTTGGCGATTGAACGATCGCTGTATCAAATGGGCATCACGTTCACGGTCTACAGCGATTCCGCTGGCACCGAAAAGATCATGCCGTTTGACATTGTTCCGCGGATCATCGCACCCGATGTTTGGACGCACATCGACAGCGGTTTGAAACAGCGCATTCGCGCGCTGAACCGTTTCTTATCGGATGTCTATAACGAGCGGAGAATCATTGACGATGGGATCGTTCCGGCATCCGTCGTCGACTCTTGCCCCGCCTATTTGCCACAGTGCAAAGGTTTGCGACCCCCGCACGATGTTTGGTGTCACATCACTGGGACCGACTTGGTACGCGACAACGACGGCAACGTGTTTGTCTTGGAAGACAATCTGCGTTGTCCCTCGGGCGTTTCGTACGTGTTGCAAAATCGTTCGGTGATGAAACGTAACTTCCCGCAAGCCTTTGCGGCCTCGATGGTTCGACCCGTCAGTGACTACCCGGCGCGTCTGTACCAGATGCTCCGGTGTATGGCGCCCAGTCATGTTGCGGATCCCAACGTCGTTGTTTTGACACCGGGGGTCTACAACAGCGCGTATTACGAGCACTCCTTCCTGGCTCATCAAATGGGTGTTGAGTTGGTGGAAGGACGCGATTTGTTGGTCAAGGATGACCGGGTTTACATGCGAACGACCAACGGTCTGCAAAACGTTGATGTGATCTATCGACGTGTCGATGACACTTTCTTGGACCCGAAAGTGTTCAATCCCGAATCGGTGTTGGGGGTCCCTGGATTGATGTCAGCGTATCGTGCGGGCAACGTGGCTCTGGCGAATGCACCTGGAACCGGCGTGGCCGATGACAAAGTCGTTTACGCGTATGTCCCGGAGATGATTCGGTATTACCTGGGCGAAGAACCAATTTTGTCGAACGTTCCAACGTACCTGTGCGCTCGAGACGAGGATCGCTCGTATGTGCTGGATCACTTGGATGAATTGGTGGTCAAAGCCGCCGGCGAGTCGGGCGGTTACGGCATTTTGATCGGACCACATGCCACGCCAGAAGAACGCCAGGAGTTCGCTGCGAAGATCATTGAGAATCCTCGCAATTACATCGCTCAACCGACGTTGCAGTTGTCTCGGGTTCCGACCATGGTGGGCGACCATCTGGAAGGGCGGCATGTTGACCTGCGCCCCTACATTCTTTGTGACGGTCCCGATGACGTGTGGGTTTTACCTGGCGGTTTGACACGGGTGGCCCTGAAGAAGGGGTGTCTGGTCGTGAACTCATCCCAAGGTGGCGGCAGCAAAGATACCTGGGTGGTGGCCCAAGCCGGTGAAACCGTCGCTCGACCGTAACGAACCTTTGGCTGGGGGCCTTCCTCCATCGTGGCTTTGCCGCTTTCACACTCGTTCTCCGTCGCTGCTTCCCTCGTCATCCGCTGCCGCTTTTTCTTTTCTTCGCTGACACCACTGATATGCTTTCACGCGTTGCTGAATCCGTTTACTGGATGAGTCGCCAAGTCGAACGTGCAGAAAACATCGCACGTTTCTTGGAGGTCACATTGAATTTGATCTTGGATCAACCGGAGAACTTGGTTGATCCCTGGAGTCCATTGGTGCAAGTCACCGCGGACGAGGAGTGGTTCGAAGAGAAGTACGGCAAACCAGACAGTCGCAATGTCGTTCAGTTTTTGGCGTTCGACGACGAGTATCCCAACAGCATGGTTTCGTGCTTGCGTGCGGCACGCGAAAATGCCAGGGGCGTTCGCGAAACGTTGTCGTCCGAAGCGTTTGAACAACTCAATCAGTTTTACCATTTCGTCGGCGAAGCCTCGTCTGCGGCGGCGATGGACCCGACCAGTCAGTTCTTTGACGACGTCCGGAAGCAAACGTTGCTGTGGAGCGGCGTGTTCGCCAGCACGATGGCCCAGGACACCGGTTGGCACTTCGCGAACTTGGGTCGCATGCTCGAACGAGCCGACAAGACGTCTCGCATTTTGGATGTGAAGTATTTCAATCTGCTCCCCAACTTGGCTGATGTGGGCACGGCGGTGGACGATTTGCAGTGGTCAGCATTGTTGCTGGCGATCAGTGGGATCGAAGCGTATCGCCGCAACCATCATCGAATTGAGATTGAGAAGGTCGTCGACTTCTTCCTGTTCAATCGCAGCTTCCCACGGTCCATCCACCACTGCATCGCATCAGCCAACTGGTCACTCGGAGAAATTGAAGCGGCTTCTACAAGCAATATGCCTCGCACAACGGGGCCGATACTCGACGCTCTGCAACATCGTTTGGCTCACACGCAAGTCGAAGAAGCCCTGGCGGGCGGAATGCATCAATTTGTTGATTCGGTGCAATCCGAGATCAACCGAATCGGTGAAGCTCTTGGTCAAGACTATTTTCAAATCTCGGTAAATTCATGACGATCCGCGTCGCGCTCCATCACAAGACATCGTACCAGTACGAACGACCGATCATGGTCGGTCCTCAGCAGGTTCGATTGCGTCCGGCCTATCACGGCCGGACTCCCATTGTGTCGTACAATTTGGCGATCTCGCCCGAGGACCATTTCTGCAATTGGCAACAGGATCCATTTGCCAACCCGGTCGCACGATTGGTCTTCGAAAAGCCGACAGATCATTTCACCGTCTGTGTGGACTTGGTCGCGGACATGACCGTCATCAATCCGTTCGAGTTCTTTGTCGATGACTCAGCACAAGAATGGCCGTTTGAGTACGACGCTCAAGTCAAACGCCAATTGGCCAGTTATCTCGCCCCCGTTGAGATGACGCCCAAGTTCGAAAAGTGGTTGGAGACGCTTCCGAAAAAGTCCGAGCGAATCATTGACTTCCTCGTGGATGTCAACCGAGCCGCTCAAGCAAAGGTCGATTATAAAATTCGCTTGGAACCGGGGGTCCAGACGCCCGAAGAAACGTTGACGCTGTGTAGTGGATCGTGTCGCGATTCGGCTTGGTTGTTGGTCAATGCATTCCGTCACATGGGAATGGCCGCACGGTTTGTCTCGGGCTATTTGATCCAGTTGACCGCGGATCAGGAGTCGTTGGATGGGCCCAATGGTCCCACGGAAGATTTCTGCGATTTGCATGCTTGGACGGAAGTGTATCTGCCAGGAGCCGGATGGGTTGGGTTGGATCCAACCAGTGGTTTGATGGCCGGCGAAGGGCACATTCCGCTGGCCTGCACGCCGACGTTCACGGATGCCGCGCCGATCATCGGTGGGCACGAACCGTGTGAGGTTGAGTTCGAACACGAGATGACGGTCACGCGAATTCATGAAGACCCACGTGTGACGAAACCGTATGCGGATTCCACTTGGAAGGAGATCCTGGATGCGGGTCGAGCAATCGATGAACAACTGGACGCTGCCGATGTACGATTGACCATGGGTGGCGAACCCACGTTTGTGTCGATTGACAACATGGATGATCCGCAGTGGAACACCGACGCGGTTGGCGAAGAAAAACGTGTGCTCAGCAACGTCTTGCTGACTCGGCTTCGTGAACGTTGGGCACCTGGCAGCCTGCTGCACTATGGTCAAGGCAAATGGTATCCCGGTGAGTCATTGCCCCGTTGGGCGCTGACCTGCTTGTGGCGTCGCGATGGACAACCCATTTGGCATGACGATCAATGGATCGCGGATGAAGGGAAGGACTACGGACACACCCATGAGGATGCGGATCGTTTCGTGAAGACGCTTGCTCGGGAACTGAATGTCAGTGCTCGCATGACCTTCCCAGTTCATGAAGACGTCTTTCATTACCTGTGGCGTGAGAACCGGCTGCCGATCGATGTCGACCCAGCAGATCCCAAGTTAGATGACCCTAACGAACGTGCGATGATGATGCGGACGTTCAACGCCGGTCTGGGGTCGCCGGTTGGTTACGTGTTGCCGATTCGTCGAGCATGGTGGCAAGCCCGTCCAGGTTGGATCAGTGGCCGATGGCCAGTCCGCAGCGAGCGGGTTTATCTGATCCCTGGTGATTCGCCGATCGGTTTGCGATTGCCATTGGACCGACTGCCGATTGCTTCGGCAACGGAAGCTCCGTTTTACACGGCGCCGATGGATCCCACCGCTCCGCATGGACCATTGCCACCGTCGGACATGCCACGCGGGAACGAACAAGATCCTCGAGCCCAGCATCGGGAAGACGCTCAGGAGGATCCTCGTACGCGGATTCATCCTCAGGTCTTGGACGAAGAAGACGATGACAATCTGCCAACCAGCGAAGACGTCGTGCAAACCGCGCTGTGTGTGGAGTGCCGGTATGGGCGTCTGTATGTCTTCATGCCGCCGACCCAGCGGATCGAAGACTACCTGGATTTGATCACGGCGATTGAGCAAACCTGTGCGTCGACGAAATTGCCGGTCATCATCGAAGGATACCTGCCTCCTGCGGATGATCGAATTGAGTTGTTCAAAGTCACGCCCGATCCGGGTGTGATCGAAGTCAACACCCAACCCACCGCTTCTTGGGATGCGTTGGTGGAATTGACGGAATCGCTGTATCACGAGGCTCGCAAGTCACGCTTGGGAACCGAGAAGTTTGACTTGGACGGTTACCACACCGGAACCGGTGGGGGAAACCACATTGTCTTGGGTGGACGCTCGACCAACGAAAGTCCGTTCTTGCGACGTCCCGATTTGTTGGCCAGCTTCATTCGGTTTTGGAACAACCACCCGTCGCTTTCGTACATGTTCAGCAGTCGCTTCATTGGCCCGACCAGCCAAGCACCGCGGATGGATGAGGCGAGACAAGATGCGGCCTATGAAATGGACATTGCACTGAGCCAGTTGCCGCCAACGGAAACGGATGTCCCACCGTGGTTGGTGGACCGATTGTTCCGCGATTTGATGGTCGATTTGACGGGGAACACACACCGCGCCGAAATCTGCGTCGACAAACTGTATTCGCCTGACAGTTCAACCGGACGTTTGGGGTTGGTCGAATTGCGTGGCTTTGAAATGCCACCGCACGAGCAAATGAGTTTGGCTCAGTTGTTGTTGATCCGGTCGTGCGTCGCTGCGTTTTGGCAGCAACCCTATGACCGACCGATTCAACATTGGGGCACACGCCTTCACGATCAGTTTTTGTTGCCGCACTTTGCTTGGCAGGATTTCACGCAATTGATCGGTGAACTCAATGCCAAGGGATCTCCGATGTCAGCGGATTGGTTCGCCGTGCATCACGAGTTCCGCTTCCCATTGATCGGTGAAATGGTCCTCGATGGAATGCGAGTGGAACTGCGCAGTGCCATCGAACCGTGGTACGTGATGGGCGAAGAACCGGGCTCGAGCGGCACGACTCGATTTGTCGATTCGTCGCTGGAACGATTGCAGGTGTTGGTGGAAGGTTTGGAGCCGGATCGTCATGCGTTGATGGTCGCCGGTCGGGAAGTTCCGCTGCATGCCACCGGAGTCGCCGGGCAATACGTGGCCGGGATCCGCTACCGAGCTTGGCAGCCGCCTCGTTGTTTGCACCCGACCATTGGTGTTCACACACCGTTGCGATTTGATTTGGTGAATCGTGCGGCACGCCGTTCAATGGGGGGCTGCACCTATCACACCGTGCATCCAGGTGGGCTCAGCCACGAACGGTTCCCTGTCAACCCGAAGGAGGCCGAATCGCGACGCGCGTCACGGTTCCACGAATTCACACTGACAGGCGGCGAAATCGTGATGCCTGGGTTGCCACCACGAACGGGTTTCGAGCCGTTTCCGGTCACGATGGACCTCCGCCGAAGCTAAAATGCTAGCAATGCCGACCCAAGGAGGAGATGGAGGAAGGCAAGACGCATTCGCCAACCAGGTCATTCGTTGAATCCTTGGGCTCGGTTACAATGGGGCTTCAATGCTCAACCGCGACCAAGAAGTTTGACCCAGTTGGAAGATCCGTGGGTCGATGCTGTTGCCAACTCCGATCGAATCACAGGTAAACGTGCCGACTCCCACCGCGACAGCCCAACCCAACGATTTGCCCTCTGGATCACCCCTTGGGCTATCGCTGGCGAATTACAACTCGATGGCAGAACGCGTTGATGAATGCCGCTTGCCCGATGGCACGGTGCGGCCTTGTTGGAAGAGCATTTCCCACCAAGTGATGGCGCTTGGCACGGCTGGGCTGAACGACCGCGAATCGCAAATTGAGCAACTGATTCGCGAAAACGGGTCGACGTTTCAAGTCGACACCGGTGAAGGCACCCAGACCCGTCCTTGGCAATTGGCGACGGTGCCCATGGCCATCGCCGATCAAGATTGGAATCGGCTGGCCACTGGATTGACGCAACGAACTCGTGTGCTCGAAGCCATTTTGGCGGATTTGCTCGGGCCCCAGCGTCTGGTTCGCGAACGCGTGTTGCCACCGGAATTGTTGTGGGACAACCCGCGGTTCATGCGTGTCTATCACAACCTGCCTGTTTCAGCAGGGCATCGATTGCATTTGGTGGGTTTCGATGTAGCTCGTGCCATGGATGGTGGATGGTGGGTCACTGGCGATCGCACTCGAGCGCCAAGTGGATTGGGATACCTGCTTGAAAATCGAATTGTTCACGGACGCGTGTTCCCGCATTTGAGTCGCGCCGCGAACGTGCGTCGGTTGGCTTCGTTCTTTGGATCAATGCGGCGCCACTTTCGGTCGTTGGCACCACGTCAGGACGGCAACCCGCGAGTCGCGTTGTTGACGCCAGGGCAAGGCAGCTATCGCGATTTTGAAGACGCCTACCTCGCTCGTTACTTGGGATACACATTGGTCCAAGGTCGCGACTTGGCGGTTCGTGGCGAACGTTTGCATTTGAAGACGCTGGGTGGTTTGCTCCCCATCGAAGTCCTGTGGAGGCATGTTTCGGATCGGAAATGCGATCCATTGGAAATGGACCCGCATTCGACCGAAGGCGTGACAGGGTTGCTGCGATGCAAACGCGGTGGACGATTGGCGGTTGTCAACTCGATCGGAAGCGTGATCGCAGAGATGCCTGCTTTGATTCCTTTTTTGCCTGCGGCAGCGAAGTTGTTGTTGGGTGAAACGCTTCAGCTTCCCAGTGTGGCAACGTATTGGTGTGGAGCAGAAAAGGAACGCCGTTATGTGCTCGAGAACCTTGATGATTTGGTTATCCGAGATGCCTTCGCTGTCAGCGACACACGACCGGTGATGCCGATTCGGAGCAGTGCCGAAGAAAAGGAAGCCTTGGTTCGTCGCATCAAGGCACATCCCAATCGATTCGTTGGTCAACATCGGTTTTCACATAGCGTCACGCCGGTGTGGCATGGCGAACGGTTCGAGCCTTGGCATGTATCGCTACGAACGTTTGTGTTGCAGACCAAGACCAACATTGAAGTCTTGCCGGGGGCGTTGGCACGTGTCAGTCCCAAAGAAGATCTGCTGAGCAATTCACCGACGCAGGGGCAATTGACGCAAGATTGCTGGATCGTGAGTGACAAACCGGTCGACCATGAAACGACGCTGTTGTCTCACGACGAAAGCACCATTGTGTTGCGACGCAGTGGAGCGGAACTGCCAAGTCGCGTTGCCGAGCATTTGTTTTGGTTGGGACGTTACGTTGAACGTTGTGAATCCATTGCCCGCCTGCTTCGGACGTCTTTGGCACGTTTGGTGGGCGAAGACGAACTGAGCGATTTGCCCGAAATGTCCCGGTTGGTGGCTGCTCTGGCCGCGGTAGGGCAATTGGAACCGGACTATGTGATTGAAGGGCTCGACGGTGCCATGCCGCAACTGGACAGCGTGTTGCCGTCCAGTGTGTTTGACTCCGCCAATCCAAGAGCCCTGCAGATATCGGTTGCCAGTGCCCTGCACAATGCGACCGCCGTGCGAGACCGCATCTCGCTGGACGCTTACCGCATTTTCCAAAGCATGCACTCAGACATTTTCGCTGTGCAGCGATCGGTGACACCGAATGTGTCGCATGCGATGGAACGACTCAATCGATTGATCACTCACCTGATGGCGTTCAGTGGTTTGACAGCGGAAAGCCTGACGCGAACCCACGGTTGGCGTTTTGTTCTGTTGGGACGTCGCTTGGAAAGGGCGGACCAAACAGCGGAATTGTTGCTGGCAACCATGACGCGTCCAATTGCCGATGAAGTCGGGCTTTGCGAAAGCATTCTCGATGCAACGGACAGTTTGATGACCTACCGTTCGCGATACTTGTCTTTGGTTCGGCCCGCGCCCGCCATCGATTTGATCGTCACGGACGAAACCAACCCACGGTCACTGCGTTTTCAACTCAACGACATCCAGCAACTGCTCAGTGATCTGCCGACCGATCCGGGACGGGTCGCTCTGGGGGCCGACGAGCGTCTGGCTCGCGAGATTCAACACCCCTTGTTGATCGCAGATGTTGCGACATTGACCGAAGTCAGCCCAGTCGGGACTCGTGTGGAACTGGAGCGATTGCTGGAACTGGTTCAATCGAAGATCCCGCAACTGGCGAATGCGATCGCCGGTCGATATCTGATCCACACTGCTCCCGAGCAGACTCTGACCGGCGACCGCGAACAAACACTGGATGAATCGTTGATGCCACCTGAAACGCCTCCCGAGTGAATCCAATGCCACGGTCGATCACTTATGACATCGTTCACGAAACGAAGTACAAATACAGCGAACCTGTCGCGGTTTGTCTGAATCAACTTCGGATGCGCCCGCAAACTCGGCCGCCCTCGGTGGTGTGCAATCAATGTTCGGTCGCGATTGAACCGATGCCAGCCAAAATCGATACGCACCCGGACTACTTTGGGAATATCGTCGATTCGTTTGCGATTGAATCACCGCATGATTCGTTGGTGGTCAAAGTCAGCAGCCAAGTGCAGGTGAACGCCACCAACCCATTTGAATCACAAAACATTCCGACGATTGCCGAGTTGACCAATGCGGTTCGAGCGGGGCAAACGCAATCGGATCTTTTGGCCAAGGAATATGTTTTCGCATCCCCTCGAGTTCCCTTGGCAGAGCACTTTGCGGCGTACGCGAAAACGGTGATGAGCGACGGCTTGTCGGTGTTGGATGCGGTGCTTGAGTTGACCAAGCACGTTCATGAGGACTTTCGATACGATTCGACCGCCACGGACGTTGCCACCACAACGGAGGCGGCATTTGAAATGAAGGCGGGTGTTTGCCAAGACTTCTCGCATGTTCAGATTGCTTGTCTGCGAAGTTTGGGTTTGCCGGCTCGTTATGTCAGCGGGTATCTGCGAACGTTGCCGCCTCCGGGAAAGCCACGATTGATCGGCAACGATGAATCGCACGCTTGGATCAGTGTCTACGCCGGAGAAACGTTGGGCTGGATTGACTTTGATCCCACCAACGCATGTCAGATCGGCGTCGATCACATCCCGGTGTGCGTGGGCCGCGATTACGACGACATCAGTCCCATGCGAGGCATCGTGCTGGGCGGCGGAGACACGACTTTGTCGGTCAACGTGGACGTCGCTCCGGTCGAACTGCCGGCCGTGGTGGTCCCGCCGGCCTGAGGCCCGAAGGGTCGGCAGATCTCCTGCCGGCCTGACACCCCTTTGGTTTTTTTTGTGTGGGCATTCTTGTCCGGGGCCTGACGGTCCCGGCAATGGCCGTGTCGACCCTTCGGGCCTTGCTCTCAGTGAACGGGGGACGCGTTTTGTCATTGCGTTGCCTCATCGCTGCTAGAATGGTCGAGTGGTTTTGAGATTGGCCTCCTTTGGAAAGAGCGATGAATTCGTTTTCTCGACGAAATGTTTTGCGTGCCGCGGGTGTTTCGGTGGGCTTGCCGGCGTTTGCATCGTTGTCTGCCAATCAAACGTCGGCGGGCGAAACCAAACGCGAATCGGCGAGGATCAAAGCGAAACGACGGATGGTCTGCATTGGCAACATGCTGGGGTTCTATCCCGACGCGTTTTGGCCAAAGCAGCCCGCTGAAAATGCTTCCTCGTCCAGCACGCAATTGAGCCAAGGATTGGTCGAACATCATCAGATGCGGTTCGGCGAATCCAGCCATTCTCTCGCGGAGATTGAAGATCAACTGACCGTGATTTCGGGATTGGATCACGGACTCAAAGGCGGTCACTTTGCGATTCATGCGTTCTTGTCGGGTGTTCGCCAAGTCGACGCGCACACGATGCCAATGGCCAACATCACGCTTGACCAATTCGCCGCCCAATCGATTTCTGGGCAAACCAGGTTTCCGACATTGACGATCGGAAGCGAGACTGGAATCCACGGCGGGTGTCAGCTTTCCTGGACGCGAAGTGGAACGCGAGTGCCACCGATCCCCGGCCCGCAACAGTTGTTTGAAAAACTATTTGTTGGTACCGATCCGAAAAAGAAGCAAGCCGCCGCAGAACGCATTGGACTGCAGAAATCGATCTTGGATTTGGTGCATTGGAACGCAAACGACCTCAAAAAGCGATTGAACCAACAGGACCGCCACAAGTTGGATGAGTACCTGACTTCGGTTCGTGATGTGGAGGAAAGATTGGCTCTGCGTCGAAATTGGATCGACGTGCCGAAGCCCGAAGCTCCGTTTGATTCTCCGAAGAACCGCAATCTCGTCGAAGACTTGCCGTTGCTGTACGACTTGATTGTGCTGGCGTTGCAGACTGACTCGACACGAATCGCGACGCTTGAAATTGGTGGTGACTTCAATCCAAATGATTTGGGTATCAAAGGCGGCTACCACGCTTTGTCGCATCACGGGCAACGCCAAGAGAATATCGAGAAACTGGTCGCGATCGAACGCTACCAAGTTGAACAATTCACTCGCTTCGTCAACAAGTTAGCGAGCACGCATGATGAGTACGGGCCTTTACTCGATCAAACTTCGGTGTTGTTTGGAAGCGGAATGGGCAACGCGAATTCTCACACCAATTCTAACTTGCCACTGGTCGTCGCCGGTGGTGGTGGCAAGAGCGGGCGATTGCTGGCGTTTGATGAGAGAGCAAGAGACCGTCCGCCGCTGACCAATTTGTTCGTCTCCATGCTGCAAGACTTCGGAGTCGAGACCGATGCTTTCGCGACCAGCACCGGAACGCTGCGAGGTTGGGCGTGATGTCGTCGTCGCATGTGTTTCGGCTGTTTGTTGTTTGCGTTCTGTTGCAACCGTGTGTTGCGGGGCTGGCGAAGGAAGCTCAGCCAATCGACCCCGTTGGGTTTCTCGAAAACTATTGCATCGATTGTCATACCGCTGACGATCCGGCGGGCGAACGCGACTTCGAGTCACTCAATTTGGGCGATTCGCACTGGGACACGCAGTTAGCGTTGCAGGAAGCGATTGATCAGTTGACGCTTCGATCGATGCCCCCTGAAGATGGCGACCAACCTTCTGAGACGGAACGCTTGGCTGCGATCGATGCGTTGACTCAGCGATTGACTCGAATGCGTCAGGAATCAAGCAGCACCAACGGTCGCACCGTGTTGCGACGACTCTCCCGTCGTGAATATCGAGAAACCGTTTCTGATTTGCTCGAGATCGATATGACCATGTTTGATCCGACACACGAGTTTCCGGCGGACAATTTGTCGGAGCACTTTGACAATGTGGGTGACACGTTGGTTATGTCCGGGCACTTGTTGGAACGTTACCTCGATGCGGCCGAACAGTGTATCGCGAAGGCGGTCGGCCCGAGTGAGCGACCCCGGACTCAGGAGTGGAGGTTCCATCGCAAGTTCCCGCAACAGGCGGAATTGCGGACGGCCCACACTCGTGCGTTTCTCAATCGATACTTGTGTCTCTACGATCATCCATTCAACGATAAAACCGAAGGCGGATACGGTCACATCGAAGCGTTTACCGGAGGCGTTCCGGTCGATGGCGTTTATGAGATTTGGGTGCATGTGAAAGCGATGCACCGGGACACAAAGTACAGCGAACGAGCGGTCAAAATCGACTTGGAAGAGCCATTCCGATTGGGAATTCGACCCGGTGATTCGAATGTCGGTGATATGCCTCATCGTCAACCCATCCAGCCTCTGCTAGCTGAGTCTGTGGTTTCGGACGACGAGTTTGAGTGGATTCGGTTTGAGGTCCCGCTTGACCGAGGGTTCGTTCCGCGATTCACATTTGAAAACGGAATGCATGATGTCCGTGGATCGTTCGCCCGTATTTACCGGATGCATTCCAATTTGCTTCCTCAAGAAATTCGCGACACGCGTGGCATCTTTGAACAACGCATTGCCATCATCAGCGAAGGGACACTTCCACACTTGAGAATTGATGAAGTGAAGGTTCGCGGACCGCTTGATGTGGAATGGCCTACTAAGAGTCAGCAGGCTTTGTTCGGCGGCGACGTGCCCGGCGAAGAAAACTGGGCCGAATCAGAGGTGCGGGATCGAATCGAACGGTTTGCAGTCAAAGCCTACCGACGACCGATCACAGAGTCGGAAATCGAAGGCTTGGTTGCGTTTTATGGTTCACGAATAGCATCTGGACGCTCTTCGCATGATGCTTACGCCGACACCGCCAAAGCGATGCTTTGCAGCCCTTCGTTCTTGTATTTCCAAACCGCAACGACGGAAGACGGTCAGCTTTCTGATCATGCGTTGGCGGAGCGTTTGTCGTACTTCCTGACATCGAGCATGCCCGATGACACACTGCGCCGATTGGCTGATGCAGGAAAGCTCCATGATCCCGAAACTCTGCGGCAACAAACCCGACGGCTGCTCGCCACTGAGAAGTCCGATGCGTTTGTGGCCGACTTTCTCGACAACTGGTTGGATCTTCGCTCGCTCGGATCGATGCCGCCGGACCCGAGGGAGTTTGCCGTTTTCTATTCCGGTGATTTGCAAGTCGACATGAAAACCGAAACTCGAATGTTCTTTCGAGACTTGATCGATCGCGATGCTTCGCTGGACGAGTTGCTGACCGCTTCCCATTCCTTCCTCAATCGCGACTTGGCCAAGCTTTACGGCGTCGACGATCACTTCCCGCCGGAGAATGCCTCGGAGTTCCGACGCTTTGATTTCGCGCAGTCGCCCATCCAAAGAAAACTTGGCCGTGGTGGGTTGTTGGGCCAAGCCAGCATTTTGACGGTGTCTGCCAACGGCATTGAAACGTCGCCCGTGACACGTGGGGTTTGGTTGCTGGAAAATGTGCTTGGGACACCGACGCCACCGCCGCCGGATGACGTGCCTGCGATCGAACCTGATACGCGTGGTGCGAAAACAATCCGCGATCAGTTGTTGAAGCATCGCGAGGATGCGACTTGCTTTCAGTGTCACCGAAAGATCGATCCGCTCGGTTTTGCGATGGAAGGCTTCGACGCGATTGGTCAGTCGCGGAAGGTTTACAACATCAAATCAGGACGACCGATTTTTACCTCCGGCGAACTTCCTGGTGGTGCCAAGTTTGATGGCCCTGAGGAATTGAAGCAGTTATTGGTCCAGCGGAAGGACTTCATCGCTCGGACCGTCACGGAGCGGTTGCTAACCCATGCACTCGGTCGACGAATCGAACCACCGGACCGGGCTGCAGTCGACGCGATTCTGAAGCCGCTTGAAAACGAGGGCTATCCAGCGGCGCAGTTGATCGAATCCATCGTGACCAGCGATCTGTTTCGTCGCTGATCAAAACGGATTGGGAATCAGGATTGGTTGTCGCGCCAGCTTGGACGTCTGCGGCGGGCTTTGGGGTGGTGATAGACTAGGTCGAACGTCGCGTCGCGAGCCGACAATTTTTTGCCGTCGGGACGATCCGTGGGGCGGAAGACTTTGGCACGCAGGCGTTTCTTTTCCTCAAATTGGTCGTCATCCAATTCGAATTCAACGTAAGAATCGACGTCGAACGTTTCGCCGTTGTAAGCTTCCCAGGCTTTGAAGTGGAAGAAGACATCTTCGCGGAAATCGTCCGAATCGATGAAGCCGTATTCGCCCTCAGGCTTGATGACTTTGATGCGGCCCAAGCGTCGTTTCTGGATGCGAAACGGCTTTTCTTTGTCGTCAGAATGGTTTGTTCGAGGTCGGTTCATACGATCAGTTTAACTCGGCCGATCCAGGAACGTCAGTCGTATCCAGCCAACGAGCGACCGAATTTGCTGTGGCTCGCCGGATCATGCGGGGCCACATCGTGGCGTCGTCGGTGGCCAGCACATCCGAAGTGGCGGGAATTCGGTGCCAGATGCCTTCTTCAATTTCGTTTTCGAGCTGTTCGGCGGTCCATCCCAAGTGGCCCACGATCAACCGGTAGGGAAGTTCCTCGGATTGCATCAACGCTTCTAGGTTTTCACGTTGTGCGGCAACGTAAATGCCTTCACCGGTTTCGGCTTCTGCCAATTCGCGGGTGGAGTGAACGGCGACGATCGGACCTGACAGGGGGCCTCCAAAATGCAGTGGTGATCCATTGGATAGCTTTCCCGCAATGAGTTGTTGAGCCAATTGGTCCTTCTGATCACCGGAGATCATCACGGTGGGGACATCTGAAATGGGGGCTTCGGGAGCACTGGGTTGCGGGTCGGCGGCAGCGTCTGGTTCCAGCGTTTCGTCGCTCGATTGCGAGTTCCAGCGTGGAAGTTTGGGTGTTTCACCGGTTTGGGGTTGGACTGCGATCACACCCGCCATGGCTTGCATGGGGCGGTTGAGCATCAGCCCGATCGCGTGTTCAACGTCTTCGTGGACCAACAGGCAAACCGCTTGGTTGAGCACGGTGCCATCGACCAATGTCGAGCTGACCAGCAAATCTCCCGTTTGCACGTTTTGCATGTGAATTCCTATGGGACTGGGAAAGAGGGTGGTTGCCAAAAAGACAGTCACCCGTGAAGACTGCTAAGGAAATAGGCAAGCGGCGCGCCAAATGTGATTTTGCGGCCGCCTGAGTTCTCTAAAAGCCCCTGATTTCCGGCCTCAAACAGTTATGAGCGATTTCATCCCACCCGCGATGGACCAGATGCGAAAGAACTATTCTCTGGGGGGGCTGCATGAAAAAGACGCCAAACGTGACCCCCTGGTTCAGTTCCAATGTTGGTTCGAGGAGGCTTTGGAGGACGTGCCCAGTTGGTTCGAACCCAATGCCATGACTTTGTCGACCAGCGACCCGGACGGCGAAATCACCAGCCGGATCGTTCTTTTGAAGGGTGTCGAAGAGAAAAAGTTCCTCTTCTACACCAATTACGACTCGACCAAGGGTTCGCAAATGCGGGCCAACCCGCGAGTCTCGCTGTGTCTGTTTTGGCCCCATTGCCAACGTCAGGTTCGAATCCAAGGGACGGTGGACAAAGTTTCGCGAGAGATGTCGGAGAAGTACTTTCATTCGCGACCTCGCGACAGCCAGCTTGGTGCCCACGTGAGTCAGCAATCCTCGGTCATCGACTCTCGTGAAGCGATGGAGTCATCGCTGGCGCAATTGAAAGCTCGCTATCCCGAAGGCACCCAGATCCCCTTGCCTGAGAACTGGGGTGGGTATGCGGTGACGCCGATGTCCTTTGAGTTCTGGCAAGGGCGTCCCAGTCGGTTGCACGATCGTTTGGTTTACAAACGCGACGACGCCGACTCGAGCGATTGGGTGATGCGGCGTCTCTCGCCCTGACGACGACCGAATTCTGGCGAATCCGGCTACTGTGAATTCGACTACGGGGAAGTCCAATGGCGGCTCCCGTCTGATCACTGCTGGCTCGATTGAGCCTGCTGGATTTGCAGAGTGGAGGTCGCGTCGTCTGACTCATCACTTGGATCGTGTTCACGGATCGTGATCGAAAGATTGATCGATCGATACGTGCGATTGAATTCTTCCACAAACGATTCGCGATGCGTCTGTGGCATCAGCAAGGGACCCTCAGCGTGGTCGCCTTGTAACAGGATCGCATCGCCGGGAAGAGTCGCTCGCCAACTGCTCATGATTGTGATCGAGCCCAAGCTGCGTGTGAGTCATTCGGGTGAGGGAAGCCGAGGTTTTTATCGACTCGGTTGATGATTGTTTCCCCGTGGAAGTAACGTCGAAGGTTGACGCAGGCCAGATCGTTGGAGTCATCGACTCGGCGAGCCGATTGAGCGCCGACGTGTGGCGTGATCAACACATTCGGGTCGTCCCACAACGGGCTGTCTTCGGGCAACGGTTCGGTGTAGGTCACATCGACGCCAGCGCCTGCCAAGTGACCGCTTTGCAACGCATCGACCAAGGCTTCTTCGTCGAGCACCTGACCGCGAGCGACGTTGATCAAGTAGCCGCCTGGTTTCATGGCAGCAATCTGCTCGGCTCCGATCCACTTGCGAGTCGATGAGTTCAGAGGCAAGGTCAGGATCACGATGTCACTGGTCGCGAACAGATCATTGACGCGATCGGCCGGCCACAGCGTTTCCACTTCGGGCGGGCAATCTTCGGGGTAGTAATCCGTTGCGATCAGACGGACATCCCATGGTGCCAGTTTCGCGGCGATAGCGCGTCCGTTGCCACCCAGACCAACGATGCCGACGGTTTTGCCACGCAGGTCATCGGTGGGCAGCCGAATGAATTCGCGTTTGGGTCGGGCGCGTTCAAACAGGCCAATCCGACGTAAAACGCCGAACAACAACGCAAAGGTTTGCTCGGCGACTTGAGGTGCAAACAGTCCCGAGGCACTGCTGACGATGATGTTCGGATTCGCGATCACGCCGGGAACGAGGCAGTGATCCAGGCCCGCGGCGCTGGATTGAATCCAACCCAAACGACCTGCGGCCAAGACGCGATCCCAGTCCACGGGAACCTTCGCGTGCCCGATGAAGATGTCCGCGGTGGGAAGCAACTCGTCGATGCGTTCTTGGCCTGCATCCACGACTTCGACGTCGTGGTTGAGTTGGCAGTTCGGGTCCGCCTTCAATTCCGCGAGCGTCGTTTCGAGTTGCTCGATGTGTCGCGGGAGGGCGGGGTAGCACAAGACGACTCGGCGAACCGAGTCGATCTCATCGGCTGGCAATCGTTCACGCGGTGGCAACATTGACGAACACCTTCAAGGCATCTTTGTCTTCGACCAGCAAACGCATCATTTCTTGATAGTTGTCCAGTCCTTCAACCGGGTTGGTCAAGATTTTTTCCAGCACACCGGGGAACATCATGTCACCGAGTGCGAGGTCGCGAATGCCCATTTCGAAGTGGCCGCGGTTGGCGTTGACGCTGCCGAGCAAGAGCTTGTTGCCGAGCACCCATTCGATGTTGATCTTGTCCGAAGGAACTTCGGTCTTGCGTTCGCCACCGGTGATGCCGGTCCAAACCACGACGCCGTTGTGACCGATGTGTTCCATCGCTTCAAACGCCAGCGGGCTGAATCCGGTTGCGTCCACAATCAAATCAGGGCGACCGGTCTTGGCGACCAATTCCGTCATGGATGTTTGTGAGGTGCTGACGTAGGTCGATTCCATTCCTTCGACGATTTCAGCTTTCAAGTTCGGAGCTTCGCCGCGGGCAAGCGTGAAGACCTCGAGTCCACGAAGCTTCAGCACCAACGTGGTCAGCAAGCCGATCTGTCCGGCACCCAAGACGTAAGCGACCTTGGGGTTCCAAACCTTCATCCGGCGTTGAGCTTCGTAGGCTTGGTGAACGGCTTTGGCCGCGCAGCTCATTGGTTCTTGCAAGACGTGCAGGTGCTGCAGACCCTGCGGCACGCGA
>NZ_JBICHO010000128.1:0-8339 GCF_043100905.1 Rhodopirellula sp. JB055
CTAGGACCGCCCCCGTTGGGGCTTTGTATTCTTGGTCCCGCCACAACCCAGGGCGTTGCCCTGGGCTGGAATAGGACTGCCCCTTTGGGGCGAAGTCGCAGAGCAAACTCCTGCGCAGTCCAAAGCGGTGTCAATCCTAAGCAGCACGTGAAGCTGCGGAAGGGCGCGAGCCTTCCGGTTCCTCACCGGGCGGCTTACGCCATGCCGCTAACATCGTCACTTGTTGTTCATGCGTTACTAAGCACTGAGCAACCGGTCGCAACGTTCCGTGGCCAACACGTGGGTTTCTACTTCAGATGCTGAAGGATGAAGTTGGTCATCATCGTTCGCAGGTGGTAGCGTGTACCTTTGCCTTCGCTGACTGAGTGAGTTCGTCCGGGGTAGGCAAACATTTGGAACTGTTTGTTCTCGGCAATCAGTCGGTCGATCAGGCGTGCCGAGGAGGCGTAATGCACGTTATCATCCGCGGTTCCGTGGATCAGCAGCAGAGGGTCAGACAGGCCGCTGGCGTGTGTGATCGGTGAACCCGCTACAAACGCGTCGCGATTCTCAGTGACCAATCCCATGTAGCGTTCTTGGTAAATCGTGTCGTAATCCAGTTGATCTGGGACGGGCGCGACCGCGATTCCCATGGAGTAGAGTTCAGGGAACTGAAACAGCCCGTTGAGCGTGGAAGATCCGCCTCCGCTCCATCCCCACAGGCCCACTCGATCGGGATCGAGGGTTGAGAAATGTTTCAGCATCGCTTGGGTCGCGTGAGCTTGGTCGGAAATCGAAAGGCGGCCGATCTTTTTATAGATCGATTGCCGGAACGCTTTGCCTCGCGGCGCATTGGCTCCTCGGTTGTCGACGCTGGCGACGGCAATTCCATGTTGCGTCAGCAGGCGATGCCATAGGTAGGTGGTTCCGCCGTATTGGTCCAGCACCGTTTGTCCAGCAGGTTCGCCGTAGACATGAACCAGAAGCGGTGTGCTCTTCGGGGGCAAGGATTTCGTCGTTCCATCTTGTCCCACCGGCATCATGATCCACCCGTCCAGTTCGAGGTCCTTGGACGCTGGGTCATCGGTGAATTCGCCGATGGGCAGTCGCACGAATTCGGTGTGAACCGGTGCGAGTTTCTGCAGGGTCTCTTCCAGTTTTTCGTTCTTGGAAATGGATTGCAATCGCTTGTAAGGTTGGAGCTGAACCAGTCTTTGCACTGGGGCGGAATTGAAGTCGGACCAAGACTCGACGGCGTACTCAGCCGTGGGGCTGATCAAATAACTGTAGGTGCCGCCTTCGTCGGGTGACACGCGTTGCGGTGTCGTCTTGGGGTGTCCGGCCAATCCTTGTTCGAGCGATACACGGTAGAGGGCTCGTTGAGATGCATGTTCCGGTGATGCGATGAAGTCGATGTGGCTGCCATCTTTCGCAACCGCGGCGATGGAGATCACATCCCAGGATCCACCCGTCACGGGCGTGATTCTGGAGGGTAGATTGGATTCCGATTCCAGCGAATCAGAGGAAGGGATTTCGATGGCTTCGATGTGTTGCCATCCTGATCTTTCCGATAACCAGAGCAGTCGCGGTGCCGGATCGTTTGCGTCATCACCAGCCAGAACGGAACCGGGCAGCCAGTGCAGTTCTCGGAGGTGTCGGACCCAGGCGTCGCTGACTTCCGTGTGAATGTTGACGCAGTGGCCTGTTTGGGCGTCGCACAGGAAGATGTGGTTTTGATTTTGTTTTCGGTTGAGTTGTTGAACCAGCAGTCGCTGATTGGCGTGAGCAAACTCGCTGGGCAGCCAATCGACGGCGGCGATGTAGTTTTCACGCGGGTCGCCTGGTAGGTCCAGCCAAACGGTTTCTTTGGACGTTTTGTCCCACACACCGACTCGGGCAGCGGAGTTGGTTTTGCCAACTTTGGGGTAGGCGAACTCGATCGTTTTGGCATAGCGCTCGGACGTGTTGTCGATCATCGTCTGGGTCGGAACGCCGTTGCTGTCCAGTTCCCAAAACGCCAGTTTTTGACCGTTGGGGCTGAACCGGAGTCCGTTTCGCAGGCCGAGTTCTTCTTCGTAGACCCAGTCGAACGTTCCGCTGATGAGTTTGGGGTCGTCGGAGCCTGCGACCATTTCAACTTCACCCGATTGGCAGTCTTCCAGGTAGAGATCGTTGTCGCGAACGAAGGCGATCGAGGTTCCGTCGGGCGCGAAGGTCGCAAACATGGTTTTCGCGTCGGGGGCATCTGTGCCGCCAACCTTCCGCCAGGTTGCGTCGGGTGATTCGTCGCTGAGGTCACGCAGCCAATAGTCGCCACGGGTGTGTTGCCGCCAGACTCGACGGGTGTTGTTGTAGACGAGCAAGTAGCGTCCGTCGTCCGAGAGCGTCCACTGGCTGATCTCGATTGGTTTGGGGGCTGTGTCGTCTTCGTTTGATTCCGCCTCGGTTGGCTCGGCAGGCAGTAAAAACGTTTCGCGAGTAACGACGGTGGCCGCTTCCAAATCGGGAATGGAGAGCTGGTTCAGCGCTGGTCCTTCTTTCCCGGACTGGCGTTCCCACAAGATGTCTTCGGTGTTGTCCCAGGTCAGTGTGCGAGATTGGGATCGGAAGTCGGGTGTCTTGAAAAGCCGGCGGAGCGAAAGGACCGCTGGATCTTTCTTGGGTGGTGCTGGAGGGGCCTGAGTCTGCTCAGTCGAATCCGCCATCGCTGGTGAGATTGTGGCGGAAAACTGGCCGAGGAA
This sequence comes from Rhodopirellula sp. JB055, assembly GCF_043100905.1. Classification (NCBI taxonomy): domain Bacteria; kingdom Pseudomonadati; phylum Planctomycetota; class Planctomycetia; order Pirellulales; family Pirellulaceae; genus Rhodopirellula; species Rhodopirellula sp. JB055. Next base: position 2,721 of record NZ_JBICHO010000128.1, read on the forward strand.
GCCGGCGGTCAGAGCGAGCGTGGCGGTCAGGACAATACGTCGGCGGACGAGCATGCAGCACCTTTGTGATCGTGAGAGAAGGCATCCAGTTTGCCTTGTCCCACTCTCCGTTTCCAGTGTTTGCAGGAGAAACCGAAGCAGCGGAAGAAACCAAGCCAGCAATCACCACCGAAGGTGAACGGCACGGCGCGTCGCCTCGGCTGGACGCTATGTCGTGCGGCCATGGGCATAAGGCCGGCGATGTTTTCCGCGGGGTGCGATCCAGGGGTGAGAGGAAGACTGCAAATTGCAAGTTGGTGGCGAGCGGTTTAGCACCACCTGAGACCCTGAGACCCTGAGACCCTGAGACCCTGAGACCCTGAGACCCTGAGACCCTGAGACCCTGAGACCCTGAGACCCTGAGACCCTGAGACCCTGAGACCCTGAGACCCTGAGATCCTGAGATCCTGAGACCCTGTGGCCCTGAGACCCTGTGGCCCTGTGGCCCTGTGCCCCTTTTCCTCTCCCCCCCCTACTTCCGTTTCGGCTTGTAGATCTCGGTGGCGGTTCCGAAGTGGACTTCGCCGGCGTTCATCAGCGTTTCGCTGAGCGTTGGGTGTGGGTGCACCGATTCGGTGATGTCGGTCACTTCGCAGCCCATTTCGATGGCCAGCACGGCTTCGGCGATCAGTTCGCCGGCTCCAGAGCCAACGATCCCGCAGCCGAGCACGCGATGGGTTTCAGGGTCGACCAGCCATTTGGTCAAGCCGTTGGTCACTCCGATGGCCTGGGCACGACCGCTGGCCGCCCACGGGTAGACCTCGACGTCGACCTTCCGGCCGGCGGCTTTGGCTTCGCCTTCGGTGAGGCCCGCCCAAGCGATTTCGGGGTCGGTGAACACGACGGCTGGGATGGCGGCTTTGTCGAAGGCGACGTTTTTTCCGGCCAAGACTTCTGCCGCAACACGGCCTTCGTGGGTGGCTTTGTGAGCCAGCATTGGGTCGCCGGCGACGGCGCCGAAGGCCAGGATGTTAGGGTCAGCGGTGCGTTGTTGTTCGTCGCAAACGACGAAGCCGCGTTCGTTGACTTCGACCTTGGTGTTTTCCAGGCCCAAACCACGGGTGACGGGGCGGCGGCCGATGCTGATCAAGACACGGTCGTATGACTCCGTGCCGAACTTGCTGGGGCCTTCGAAGGTGACCACGACTTTGTCGCCGTCTTCGGCGAGTGAACCGACTTTGGTGTTCAGGAACACTCGGCCGTCGCACATCTTGTCGATCTTCTTGGCCAATGGTTTGACGAGGTCGCGATCGGCGCCGGGCAGCAGTCCTTCGCCGAGTTCGACGACGCTGACTTTGGATCCTAAGTGAGCGTAGACCGTTCCCATTTCCAAACCGATGTAACCGCCACCGACGACGAGCAGCGTTTCAGGAATGTCTTTGAGTGCCAGTGCGCCGGTGCTGTCCATGACTCGGTCGCTGCCGATGTCAAAGGCGGGCGGCATGGCGGGAACGCTGCCGGTCGCGAGAATGCACTTGTCGAATGTCAGCTTGCCGCCTTCTGGAATCGAATCGTGGTCGCCTTCGAGTTGCAGTTCATTGGAGCTGACGAAAGTGCCGCGAGCCTGGATGACGGTGACATTGCGGCGTTTGGCCAGTCCGCCGAGTCCGCCAGTCAGGTTGTCGATGACTTTGTCTTTGCGGGCCCGGACGACGTTGACGTCAATCTTTGGTTCGCCGGAGTACTCGACGCCCCACTCGGATTTCAATTCTTCGACTTCGCTGATCACCTTGGCGACGTGAAGGAGGGCCTTGCTGGGGATGCAGCCGCGGATCAGGCAGGTCCCGCCGAGGCGAGGTTCGGCCTCGACGATGGTGACTTCCATTCCTTCGTCAGCCGCCAAAAAAGCCGCCGCGTATCCACCAGGGCCACCACCGAGAACAACAACCGGAGCGTGCATGATTGAAACCAGAGCAAAAAAAGAGACGATTCGGGAAAGGAAACGGCCGCGTGAAAACCACGCGGCCGAAGAGTTGAAATCCGTTGTTGCCCCGCGTTAGCGAGACAAGAATTCGACGACGCTGTTAGCGTCGACGGGCAGGCTGATGTCAACCGCGCCTGGCAGCGACAGGACGGTCGCACGCAGCGTTTCGCTGTCGAACGAGACCCAATCCAGTCCATCTGGTGGCGAGTTGGCGATCACGCCGCGGTACAGGTTCTTCAAGTTTTCGCGGCCGCGAACTTCGATCAAATCGCCAGCGCGAAGCATGTAGCCGGGCTTGGTGACCTTCACGCCGTTGACGCGGAAGTGGCCGTGGGTGATGCCCTGGCGAGCTTGTGGGCGAGTCTTGGTGAAGCCAACGCGGCGAACGACGTTGTCCAAACGGCGTTCGCACATCAGCAACAACAATTCCCCGGTGTTGCCCGATTTGCGGCCAACGTTTTCAAAGTAGCGACGGAGTTGGCGTTCGCCCAATCCGTAGTAGTGTTTGATCTTTTGCTTTTCCATCAAAGCCGCACCGTAGTTACTCGGGCGACGACCGCGAGTGTGCATCCCTGGTGGTTGCGGACGACGGTCCATCGCACGGGCTGCGCCGGCTGTTTCGTAAAGCATCGTGCCGAGGCGGCGATTGATGCGGGCTTTTGGTCCTGTGTAACGTGCCATCGTGACTTTCACGGTTGTGCTAAACGTCGCGTCTGATCGACTCCGAACCGGTCTCTGAAAGCCGAATTGCTCAACGAAAAATCCGTGAACGATCCAATTCAGTGACCCGTTTCGCGAGCGAATCCTCGTTCAAGAACGAGGCTGCAAGTGCGACGTGCAGCGGGGAATTGCGGCGTGTTCCTTCGCGTCGTCCGCCATTGGACTCACGTGTTCACGCCAGAATTTTGAAAACGGGGCCGCACGGGGCGTCGTGGGGCCCCGTTTTGACACGAGGAATGAAAGTCAATCGATCACACAATCGACCGGATTTCAGCTTGCCGCGTGGGTTTCGGCTGAAAATCCTTCCCGCGACTTGCGACTCATCAGCCCATTGGCTTGCTCGTCGTCGACAAATCGCTCGGCTTTCGGGTCCCATTTCAATTCACGGCCCAACATCAACGCAATGTTGCACAGGTGACACGAGGTCATTGTGCGGTGGTGCGACCACACGTCTGAGATCGGCTGACCGCCGTCTTCAATGCAGGCAAAAAAGTTTGCCATGTGGCTCATCGCCGCTTTTCCTTTGCGAAGCCCAGCGATTTTCTCGTCGAGTTTGGCGTTGTCCTCGTCCGTCAGTCGGTCGACCGGAGCACCAGTCAATTTGCCGCGGTTGACGAAGATCCGGCCTTTGTCGCCTTCGAACAGGATTCCGTTGGGGAAATCGATGTTCTCGTCTTCGCGTTTGTAGTGGTCGGTGACCACCATTTTCGAGCCGCTTTCAAATGTTAGCTCGATGTTGAACTTCATCGCCGTGTTGTAGCCGTTGGGCAGCGAGGCTTCTCCGTTGAAGAACGAGTTCCAGTTGAAATCCGCGGGAACGGTTTTGGGGAATTCGCCGGTGCCTTTGATTGTGGTCGGGCCGTTTTCACCAGGAGCCAACGCCCACTGAGCGATGTCGATGTGGTGGGCACCCCAGTCCGTCATCTTGCCGCCGGAATACTCAAAGAACCAACGGAAGTACTTCCGGCGTTCTTCGCAGTAATCGGCCTCAGACGCTGGCCCGACCCACAGGTTCCAGTCTAAATCGTCAGGGGCTTCCTCGGTTTCAAATGGTCCGTCGCCAGGAGCACCGCCGATCGCGATGTAAGCATTGACGTTGTCGCCGACGTAGCCCGATTGGACCATCGCGATCGCTTTTTGGAACAAGTCACCTGAGCTGCGCTGTTGGGTTCCGACTTGGAACACGCGGCCGGTTTCTTCGACGACTTTGCGGATCTGTTTGCCTTCGTCGATCGTCAGCGTGAGCGGTTTTTCGCAGTAAACGTCGGCTCCGCTTTGCAAGCATGCGATTGCGATTGGCACGTGCCAGTGGTCGGGAGTCCCAATCGTGACCACGTCTGGTTTTTCTTTTTCCAGCATCTCGCGGTAGTCGCGGTACTTGTTCAGCTTGCCATCGAATTTTTGGTTGAACTCTTCGGTGTGCAGGTCGTCCACATCACAAACCGCCACCATCGTCGCGAATTTCGCGGCGGCGTGAGCGATCGAGCCGCCACGGTTGTAGCGTCCGCGGCTGCCGCCAACGCCGATGGCTGCCAGGCGAAGTTTTTTGGTCTCTTCCGCCGCGATCAGCTTGGAAGAAGCGGCCAAGCTCGAACCAGCGGCAGCGCCGGCCAGGGCACTGGTTTTCAAGAATCCACGGCGTGAAGGTTGCATCGAAGGGGCTCCGGGGTGTTTGTGGGGGAGGCGGGGCGGACGGTGATTGGCATGGAAGACGCCGCTCATTGCCTTTTGCAGGGGGAATGATAGCCCATGGGGGCGAGTGGCGGGAATCGTTTGCAGCCTTGGCGATTGTGAGTTTCAGCCGGGGCGTTTGCAAATTGCAAAGTGAACATTGCAAATTTGAAATTGGGTGGGTGGGTCGGGGGGGAGCGTCCGCTTGAGCCGCTGGCGTTCGCCTCGGTTGCGTGTGACAGCCATGGCTAAGGTTTTGGTGCACAGGTTCTGTCACCCCTCCGGGGTTTTGGTGCCTGGGGAGCAGGGCTGTTTCCGGGGCCTCATGGCCCCGGCAGTGGCTATGTCGGCCCATCCGGGCCTGGTGGGAATGTGCCGAGTCGATCGCCAGCGTGTCAGAATGAGTCCCGAAGGGGCGGCACAACCATTGCCGGTGGCGTCAGCCACCGGCTGATTGGCCTCCTGCAACCCCAAGGCCTGAAGGGCCGACACAAGTTGCCAGCGGCCTGCCTGCCGATTTGCATTCACAAAGTGGCGATGAAGCATCAAATCTGTAGGCCAGGTCGTAACTGACGACCTTATGCAACGCCACGGGGAGAGATAGGCGTTGCGAGCGGTCCATGGGTCTCGCGAGCCCATCGTTGATCGGCCGTTGATCAACGCCAGTTGCGACCTGACCTACAGAATGGGCGTGGATCACTCCGTTGATCCAGCGTTGGAGAGATGTCATCGGACCGGGGAGGAAACGGTCCGAATCGATCAGTCCAGTTCGATCATTTCGACGGGCATGATCACGTCGTCCGCGTTGAGCAATTGGAAGTTGCTGCAGCGTGAAAGATGGAACTGACGAGGTTCTTCCCGGCACAGGCAGAGGCCGAGGAATCGGTCGGAGGCCGCGAATCGGATGGGGCTGACGGTTCGGCGAGTTCGCTTGCCCTTGGAGTCGACGTAGTCCAATTGCACGACAAATCGGTCGCTGTCGGCCATCGCGGTCCGAAGCACCCGAGCGGGGCTCCATTTCGCGTTGGCACGTTTGCAAACTTGATCGTGCGAGCGAGCGAACGTTTCACCGGCGGGAGCGAACGCGGAGGGAACTTGTTCGCTGGCGTTGAATGCGGCGGGTGAGAGCGTGGCGACTGACATGGAAAGCGGTCCGAAAGAACGGGGCGGCGATGAATCAAACTTCGATGTTGATATGATCGCCACCGCCGTGACACGTTTGGTCACGACAGGCAGAAGGCCCCGCTTTTCGCGTCTTCCGCCTC
>NZ_JBICHO010000129.1:0-11286 GCF_043100905.1 Rhodopirellula sp. JB055
AGATCGCACAGTGGACCGAGTGGAATGAAGACGATGGCCCGCAATGGGAATTGTTGGATTTCGACACGCATCGAGGCGTCCAGCAGTTGGTGTCGGATCTGAACAAGATTGTGATTGAGAATCCGGCTCTGCACTATCACGACTTCACCGGAGATGGCTTCGAATGGGTGGACGCCCAAAACGCGGAAGACAGCGTGCTGGTTTACCTGCGGAAAGGCAACGAAGGTGACGCACCGATTTTGGTCTGCAACAACTTCACGCCGGTTCCTCGTCCGAACTATCGCGTTGGTGTGCCCGCCAAGGGATTTTGGAAAGAGATCTTCAATAGCGATAGCGAAGCGTACGGCGGATCGAATCTGGGCAACTATCCCGGATGCCAATCGACTGGAATCGGGCACCACGCTCGGCCGGACAGCATCGACGTCACGCTGCCACCACTGGGCACGACGATCTTGCGTCTGGAATCCTAGGCCGGCGATCTGACAACCGGCTGGTCAACACGCTTGACGATTGGTCGGCCATTCTTGGCCGACGTTTAGGATTGGCACGCAGTGAAAAGACGGGCAAAAGTGCCCGTCCTGCGTGGATTGGGAGGTGGCTCCTGGGGCGACGAAGACGATGTTGCCGGTCGTGGTTCAGCCCTGAGCCTTGGCGGCTTCCAGATCTTCGAACGTTCGCAAGTGATAGTCGATGCCGACTTTGTCGAGCACGCGGCACAACCCGCGAGCGGCGATGCCAAATCCATCGGGACCGCTGAAGCCGCCGAATTGGCCTCCGCCGCGAACGTGCGGTTCGAGGTCCAAGTAGATGCCTTCGACGCCGCGGCGGGACATGCGATCAGCCAGTGTTGGCAGGAAAGTCTTCAGGTCTTCGAAGATTCGTTCGTGAGCGCTGTCGCCTTGGTCAGCCGGCACAAAGTGGCTGGCGGATTCTTCGTCAACATGTTCGACGCGGCCGTTCAGTGATGGGTCCTTGTAGTCCTTGATGTGCAACCAACCGAGTGATGGCTTCATCGCTTCGTACTGGGCATAGACCTGATCGGAGGTCAAACCTTGCATCACCATGTTGGCTCCGTCAAAGATCGTGACCAGTGCCGGGTTGTTCACCTTCCCAGCGATCGCGGCCAACAAGTCACCGGTTTGTCCAACCAAGTTGGCTTCGACTTCCAACCCAAATGTCAGGCCTCGTTTGTCACACGCTTCGGCGATTTGTCCGAGTTGATCGGAAACCTGATCGATGTGATCTTCCGGGGCGGTTCCTTTGGGGTGGTAAAACGAGAAACCGCGAAGCAACTTGCAGTTGAATGCCTCGGCGCGATCGCAAGCGATTTGGACGTCTTCGGCCAGGTATTTTTCAAACGGGATGAATTTATTGGATGTGCCGTCTTCGACATCCAGCAGTTTCACCTTGCCGATCGGCGAGCCAATGCTGCTGACCGACATGCCGTACTCTTTGTGCAGCTCCTGGAGCGTTTCAATTTCGGAAGGTTCCAGCATCATCACGTTTTTGATGCCGTTTCCGACGTCGACGAAGCGGATCGAGTAGTGCTGCAATCCGATCGCAGCGAGTGCGGCGAACTGTTCGTTGGCCTTTTTCGAGAAAGCGGATTCGTCAGCGAAACCAGACAGGATGACAGAGGACATATCGCAGGCGGGGTTTGGGGGGATAGACGGGGGCAGTGTCGCGTCAGGAGCCGGATCAGGCTTCGTCGGGATAGTTCACGATGATATTGCTGTTCAGACCACCGCGAGGCGTCCACTTGCTTTCCACCGTGACTTTGCGAGGCTGGACGACAGCGACAAAGTCGTCCAGAATTCGGTTGGTGACTTGCTCGTAGAAAATTCCTTCGTTGCGGAATTTCTGCAAGTACATTTTCAAGCTTTTGAGCTCCACGCAAACGCGATCGGGAACGTACGTGAAGACGATCGTTCCGTAATCGGGTTGTCCCGTTTTGGGGCAAACCGACGTGAATTCCGGGCAATGGTGCTCGATCGTGAAATTTCGCGTCGGGGCAGGGTTTTCAAAAACTTCGAGAGTGTCTCGAAAAGAGGCTGTGTCGCTCACGTGGTTTGGTTCACTTCTAAAAACGCGGTGTCGTTTGAAATCGGTCGAACAATCAGTTGATGTTTTACCCGCTGAGGTTTTGGCGGAAACCCCCGGGGAGCCGCGCGCGGTCGCGTCGTCGCTGCTGATCTCAGAAACTTTCGTCAGCCGGCAGGGTGAAGGCCAATTGACCGGCACGAACAGCGTTTTCATTCGGACCAGCGGATGCAATCTGCGGTGCTGGTTCTGTGACACGCCCTATGCGTCGTGGAAACCGGAAGGTTCGTCTCAATCGATCGAGTCGCTGTTGAAATTGGTCGCTGAATCGGGGGTAAACCACGTTGTGCTGACGGGCGGCGAGCCGCTGATCGCCAAAGGAATTGTCGGGCTGACGGATCGACTTCGAGCGGCCGGCAAGCATGTCACCATCGAAACGGCGGGCACGGTTGATCCAGGCGTGCGTTGCGATTTGTTGTCGCTGAGCCCCAAGCTTCGGGCCAGCACGCCAGATGCAAAGGAGCATCCGAGATGGGCAAAATTGCACGCCGAACGTCGACTGCCGATCGACACGATGAAGCAATTGATCCGGTCTGCGAAAGCAATCCAAGTGAAGTTCGTGGTCGATTCGCCCGAAGAAATGGCCGAGATCGATGAAGTCGTCGGGCAGTTGGCTGTTCCGCCGGACTCGGTCTGGTTGATGCCGCAAGGAATCTCCGTCGAACAACTCGACGCAGCCCGTCCTTGGTTGGAACCACTGGCCGAGTCACGTGGCTATCGCTACTGCGATCGCATGCAAATTCGTTGGTACGGCAACCGACGCGGAACCTGATTGAAACGTGACTGGTCGCTTTTCGATGGGAATGTTGGGGACGAAAGCGTTGCGTGATTGAACCGCGGTGCGGTGACAGTTGCCAGCCTCGGGTTTCAACCCGAGGTCGGATGGGCGTCTCCCCGAGACAGGCAAAACGCGGAGTGACGACAGTTGTTCCCGGATGTCGTCGCTCCGCGACTCGTGATTGGCGCATAAAAAACTCGGCGTCGTTTTTGAAAACGACGCCGAGCGAATGCATGGGACGATCGATCTGAATGTCGATCAGTCGGCGGACAATGCGTCGGCTGGGACCAGGACGTCGCCCAGGTCGTTCATGCCGGGTTTGATGTCCAGCTCGAAGCGGCTGCGGCGCCATGATTCTTCTGAACCACCGATTTTGACTTCGTCAATTTTGCCGGCTTCGTGCGAGACGCGGAACATGACTTCGCCAGTCGGGATGCCTTCGATGGTCAATGTTCCGTCTTCACCGCTGACGGCGGCGTAGGGGTGCTCCAGAACGACGACGTAAGCTTTCATCCAAGGGTGAATGTTGCATTCCACTGGGATGGCAGCGGGCTCAGGTTTTTCGAGAGCGACTTCTTTTTGTGCACCAGCGGGAATCATCAGGTTCTCTGCCTTGTTGGCAAAGAAGTTCAAATTCGCGTTGTGTCCGATCGGGTCCGGGTTGGTGATCTTCAGCGTGTCGCCGGTCTGGGCGATCACGTAGTGAGGCTGGAAACGGCATTCGTCGTTGGCCAGTTCGTGAGTCTCGTTTTTGGCCGGAACATCGTCCAGTTTCGTGCCACCGCGACCGGTGTACACATAGACCAGAACATTCTGGATGCCCTTGCTGGCTGGATCAACGATCAAACGTTCGTTGGGAATGTCGTGTTTGCCACAGAAATCGACGTCCTTGTTGGGATCGATGAGATCCAATTTGGGGGCGCTGTCCGTGTCCAAAACAAAACGCATTTTCAACGTTCCGGTTTCAGCCATGGCCATCGACGCGGTCAAAGCACATGCCGCAGCGGTGCTGGCAATCAAGGGACGAATATTCAAGAGGTTTCTCCTAGAAGAACGATCGTTCGGTGCAGGTGGGTGATGACGTCGCGGGGCATTCTACCGATGCCTGTCCCCAAATGTCGTCATCAAAAAGGTGGGCGATTCATTGTATCATTTAGACAACGAAAGTCCAGCAATGACAGGAAGATGCACGCATCAACGAAAACGAAACGAACTGGAAAAAAGTTCATGAATTCTCTGCCAGAAGGAGGCGGGTGAAACCGCGAATTTGACCCGGCCGGTCGCTCCAGTGACGCAGTTTGGGGGGGCGGTGTCGCGATCTTGCATTGCAATCCGCACGACGTAACTGGTTTCCGGCACGCGGCTCACCTTGTCCGCTCGACGGTGATCTCGTCTCGGCGAGTCCATTCGCGGGTCGAAGGTTTCTTCCGAAATCCGAACGACGCGGCCGCGAAAAATTTGGGTGGGGGTGGAGTCACGGATCATCCACGCCTGGTCGCCGACTTGGATCCGTTGTCGCTGGATGGAACGGATGACCGCTTCGGCTCGCCACGAAATCGACGGGACGGTCTTCGATTCGGTTGCTTGGACGGAATGATCTGTGGACGCGTTGTCCTCCGAGACAATGCTCAGCAATTCGGTTCCGGCTTCCAACAAACAGCCATTGTTTTCTCGGGAGGTCGGGTAGCCTGACCAAGATGCCAAACGCACCGCCGTGCGATCGACCGCCGGATTGAATTCGGGACCGACATCCAATGGATTGGCGTCGGCGTCCAGTGATGACTCGGTCGCTGATTGCGGGTTGCTCTGCGCGACCATCACGATCCCATCGCAAGGAGCGGTGATGGTGAGTGAATCACGTCGGCGTTTCGCGGACGCCAATCGCGTTCGCATTTCATCGAGCAGGGCTTCTGCGGCGGGCAATTGCGAACTGGCTTCGGGGACCAATGTTTGCGACGCCCGAAGCCCTTCCAGTCGCATGGATTGTTCGGCGACATCACTTTCGGCGTCCAGCACCTCGAGTTCAATCTCAGGATTGGAAAGTTCTGCCAAGACATCGCCGCGAGAAACCGTTTGACCAGGTTCAACATGGAGTTCACGCAAAATACCAGGCGTTGTCAGGTGAACGCGGGTTTCTTGCTTGGGCAAAAAACGAACGCTGGAAACAACCTGGCGAGGCAACGGGATGGTTCCCGCATAGCCAATCGCGGTCAGCAAAACGCACCAGGCCAACGCTCGGCGGGGACGCATCTTTCGGCGGTTCATGGGATTTTTCCAAAAACGATGCAGCGGATTCATCGCTGACCAAAGCATCGTTGTCACGGCAAACAGAGCCAGCAACTGACCAATGATTTCCAACCCGTAGGGGCGAAGCGAGATCCAGATGAACCCAATGATCGTGGCCATCAAAATCCAACGGTATGCCATCGAGGCAATGGCATAAACCAGCAACCAAAGCGATCGGTCGTCGGATTCGTTGGTATAGGATGTCTTCACGCCCAGAATGATCGACGCCAGAAAACTTCCCCATCTCCGTTGGGCTCTTTGTGCCAGGTTGGGCATGTCGGTCAGGTCGGACAGCAAGTAGTAACCGTCATATCGCAGCAGTGGATTGGCGTTGAAGAAAACGGTGCTGATTCCACACACGACCATCACGTGCGATGCAATCGTGTGCGTGAGGCCCGCCGGAGTTCGCAACCACACCCAGCCTGCGATGGATGCGATCACGACTTCTGTGGCGATCCCCGCCATCGCGACCGCTGCCCGGTGAAGGCGACTGGGGATCATCCACGATCCGCTGGTGTCGCAGTACAACGCCGGGGTGAACACTAGAAGCATTGGACCGATCGATCGACACTTCGCTCCAAACCGCTCAGACACCACGGCGTGGCCGAGTTCATGAGCAATCTTGGTCGCCGCGATCACGCCCGCAAGGATCATGGCGTTTTGCATCGTCAACCATTCGTGCGACGCGGGCAGTTCCGCGATGTATCGCTGGCGGTGAACCAACATCATCACAGCGGCGGAAACCACCAACGCGGAAAGGGCGACCACACCAAACGGAGTTAACAGAGGACTCACGACGGGCATCAGCACTCGCATGACCGGCGCCGGATCAATTCCAGGGAACCGCATGAACAACCACTGCGACGCCATCGCCCAACGTTTCTGGCGGCGATCGTTGTCAGCCCGCTCGAGCAGCGGGGCGCCTTGCATGGCAGCGTGGCTGGTCGTCAGCCCGCTCTCATGAAAACGAAACAGCAACGCATTGATCTGGTTCGATCGTACTCGGCGATTGGGATAGCGTTCCTGGTAGTGGTCTCGCAGTTCATCGAGGTTGCATCGCCCGTCCAACAACGTGAGCAAGAAGTATTCGTCTTCGCGAAGCCGGTGATACTTTCCCGCGATGGCATCGTGAACGACCACCCAGCCGGAATGACGATGCGAAACGCGGACGGCTTTCAATCCGACTTTGTGATGCACGCCCAAAGGACGCTGAGTCGATGAAGTGACACTCGCGTTCATGTTCGAAACCGAAACAGAACGTTGCGATGGAACCAAGCGACCACGTCGTCCAACGCACTGGCCAGATATCGGCGACGCCCGCAAACGATCTTTGCCGTGACTTCTGCATCCCCGCGAAAACCGCCTTCTGGGATGTCATCGATCTTCGCGATGATGTCCACCACGTTCCGACCATCGGCACGCTTGCGAGCGACTCCGCCGATCGTCGTCACGTTGGCTTCGAAGGTCTCCGTCGGCCGAGTCTCAATGGCGAATTGAACGGATAGCGTTTGCCCCGCCGTGTGTCGGTCGATGACTTCGCCTGCTCGCGTTTCATCCAGCTTCAGTTCTAGGTCCCAGGGTCCATCGTGTTGCACCAAGGCGAACAAGCGATCTCCCCGAGACACAGGCCGATCGTTCAATCGTTCGTTCAATCTCCACCCAACGACTTGCCCATCAAAGGGGGCTTTGATCAACAGCATCGCTTTCATCTCGCGGTTGATGGCCAACCGTTTGTCAAGCGATTCGATTTGGTTTTCGAGCGTTTGTTGTTCGAGAATGCTCTGGGCGGAATCACGAGCGTCGGCATTGTCGGCGAGCAACATCGCTCGAATCGAACTCAGCTTTTGAGTCGCGGTTGTGAGTTGGCCAGACAATGCTTCGGCTTCGCGAGTCAACTCGGCGTTGTCGAGCCGGATCAATACGTCACCTTGCTTGACCAAGTCGCCATCCTTGACGTTCAGTTCATCGACGATGCCATCGATCCCCGCAAAGATGGCTTGCCGAATCGCGGGCCGTGCCACCCCGGTTGCGACGACGTGATGGTCGACATGGATGAACCAGCCGGCCAGCAAACCAGAGAGAATCAGCAGACAGATTGCCAGGATCCAGTGCCGGGTTGCCCGGCGAGTCGCGGCCGCAGCAGGACGTCGGACCGGCAGTGCGAAGACGCTGGCGTAGCGGTTTGCATTGCTGATCGCGGTGGAGGATTCTTCAGCGACTTCGACCATGGCGGGAGTGATCGACGTTGCCGGTTCACCCGAGAAGGTTTCGAGCATCAGCATCGCGATCGGCATCGATTCGCGGCGTCGTTTTTCGCGAGCGTCCTCGTGCGGCTCATTGGACGAGGCGACTCCGGCGGCCGACATCGTGTCTTCGACGGATTCAAACAATGGGATCATTGCCACCGACAACACACCGGATTCGTCCAAGTACGTTTCCAGCGGCGGCACCAATTGTGGTGACAACGCAGCCGGATCCGTCACGTCGGCGCTGGCCGAAGGAGGTAGGATCAACGGCCGTTTCAAAACCGACACGACACTTGCCAATTGATTCATCGAGCGAACCAGCGGCGAACGTCGATCGATCACGGACGAACCGCTGATCGCAGCGACCTTGAAATTGGGTCGGCGGGCAGACGCGTTCTTCGCAAGCAGCACGACAGCACGTTCGCACGGCAGCAAACGTGGAAGCTCCGATGCGATTCTGTAAGCAGTTGCGGCGGGATCCAAGTCCGAATGGAACGCCCTCAAGGCGGCGCGGATGCCTTGAGACGAATCGAACGCGCTGGCCAACGATCGCGAATCTGTGCTGGGAACCGACAAGGTTTGTGAAGTCTGAATGAACCGACCGTCGGTGTCTTCTGTGGTTCCCATCGTCTGGCGAGCCGCGACGGCGAAATCACCGAGCGACTTCATCGCCGTCAACACTTCGCCAGCGGGCAATTCCGTCGCTTGGATGACCAGAACTTTTGCCGATTGAGGCGCGGGCAAGAGCTCGACCCCGATCGCGGTGATGGCAGGCGAAATTGCAGTTCGATCGTTGGCGTCAGTTTTCAAACCGATCGCAAACGATGCCACGGCAGGAGACACCGCGTCGATCTGTTCTCGCAACCTGGAACGGTCCAGTCCCGCGGCAATGGATTCTTCGCGGACCAGCATACGAGGTTGCGGGAACGAAGCGTCTTGAACCGCCACGACCGCGGCCGAAAACGCCTCGCCCAAGTGCGCCGCCAGGCGGTGCAGGAAATCCGCCTCGTCCCGAGATTCTTTCGCGATTTGATCCACCACGTGCTGGGACGAAAGCGTCCGCGCATCGGATTCACCCGAGGGAACGGAAGCAGCGGCGGAAGTATCAGGACGGTTCATGCCCCCCAGCATAATCCAGCCCCCAAATTTGTGGGGCCTTCGCGGCGAGACGCTGGAGGCTCGTGTGGCAGACTACTCCAGTCGAGCGAACCGGCCGTCGGAGCCGCATGCGAAAACTTTGGTTTTGCCGGCTGACAAACAGTGAAATCCAATGTCTGAGAAGGGAGTCCAGTTCATTCCCTCGTTGGAAAGATCGGTCCCTGACGGTCCGACCGAGATCAAAGTTCGGGCGAGCGGGCTGCCTTCGGGGATCGTCATGACATCGCTGCGAAAGGAAGCCGGCTGACTTGTGACGCGTTGCCAAGTGGTTCCGGCGTCCAGGCTGATGCAGGCTGTGACCTCGGATGTTTCCGTGGCTCGGTAGTCACCGCCCACGCAGAACAACGGTTTCACGGTCGTGATTTCGGCGGTGGGGGGCCCATGGCAGATGGCGAAAATTCCGGAGGCTTGTGAGCTTGGCATCGGAACCGGGACAGCAACCCAAGGTTGATCCCAACTCGAGCGAGTGTACAGCCGGCTGGTTTCTGATTCGGCACCACCGGTTCCAAACCAAACCTGGCCGTCTGGACCGAGCAACAACGATGAGTTGCTGGCCGCGAAGGCTGCTTCACCAGGACGAGCAAGCGGGATCCCGTTGGTTACCTTTCGCCATGATTTGCCACCGTCGTTGGTTTCCACCACAAGCAACCGACCAACGACCGGATCGCTCACCGCCAAGCCGCGTTCGGTATCCCAAAACTGCATCGCATCGAAGAACGCCGTTTCGGATTCCGCGCGAAAGGTTTCCTTCCAAGTCGCGCCACCATCTTCGGTTCGCAACAACACGGCAGGGGTTCCTGCACTGGCGATGCAAGCGACGTTGGCACTGAACGCACAAACGCAGCGGAACTCCAAGTCGTCGTAGCCATCCGGGCCACACTGTTCCCAGGTTTCGCCACCATCGAGCGAGCGAATCACGGTCGCCTGCGCTCCGCTGGCCCAGATGACATCATCGTCGACCGCGGACAACCCACGCAGGCTGACGTTCGTTCCCGTTTCGCTCGATCGCCAACTGGTCGTGACGGATTCCTCGGCCAATGAAACTTGGGCGAGTGAGGACGTTGCCATGGTCGTGGTCAGGACAACCAAGATGGCTGCCGCAGCGATGGATGGTTGATGGGGCATCGATTTCAATTCCGGCAGTTTGCGAACGCGGAAATATGAAAACGAATTCAACCCGCGACTCGGATTCTACATTGCTCGAGGAGCGACGCGAGAGAATGGTGGCTAGCGGCTGGGTTTCGTCCCGGATGGGGCCGTCGTACCAGCTAAGCCCCTCGGCAGGAATGATCGGGTAAAAACTCACGTAGGCGAGTCTCTCTGAGACTCGCAAATGACAGCGTCTTGGAGAGACACCGCTACGTGATCAAGCCCAATGACTCCCGCTCACGTGCTTAGGGGAGTCCCTCGCTGACGCTTCGGGTTGTGATGGGGGCCTTGGCCGGTTCGGACGGGCAAGAGTGCCCATCCTACGTGCCTTGAAACGTCGTTGAAGACTGAACCGAACCTCGGGTTGAAAACCGAGGCTGACGGATGTCACCGCTCCGCGGTGGGGAGGCTGGGGGCGTTGCCTTCCTACGGAACATCGATCAAACGCGATCGATGTACTTGTTGATCATGTGCTCGAGGTACTCTTGGCGACCGCTTTGGTTGGCGTCGACGTCGCCCTTTTCGAGCATGTAAGCTTCCAATTCAGCGAAGCCGACTTCACCGGCTTCGATCTTGGCACCGATTCCGGAATCCCAGGTCGAGTAGCGGTTCTTCACGAAGTCAGCCAATTCGCCGCTGGCACGAATCGCCGCGGCGATCTTCAGACCTTTCGCGAACGCGTCCATTCCGCCGATGTGAGCGTGGAACAAATCGATGGGCTCGAACGATTCACGACGCACCTTGGCATCGAAGTTCACACCACCGCTGCCGATCCCGCCGTGCTTCATGATCATCAGCATGGTTTGGGTGGTCAGGTAGTAATCGGTTGGGAATTGGTCGGTGTCCCAACCCAATAGCAAGTCACCCGTGTTGGCATCGATGCTGCCCAGTCCACCTTGCATGCCCGCGTAGTCGAGTTCGTGCATCATCGTGTGACCCGCCAACGTCGCGTGGTTGGTTTCGATGTTGAGCTTGAAGTGCGAATCCAAATCGTAGGCCCGCAAGAAGTTCATGCAGGCGGCCGCGTCGCTGTCGTACTGGTGCTTGGTGGGCTCTTTCGGTTTGGGCTCGATCAAGAATTGGCCGTCGAATCCGATTGACTTGGCGTAGTCGACTGCCATGTGGAAAAACTTCGCCAAGTGATCCAGTTCTCGTTTCATGTCGGTGTTGTAGAGGTTCTGATAGCCTTCGCGGCCGCCCCAGAACACATAGTTTTCGCCGCCGAGACGCTTGGTGACTTCCAAAGCCTTTTTGACTTGAGCGCCCGCGTAAGCGAACACGTCCGCGTTGCAACTCGTTGCGGCCCCGTGCATGAAGCGTGGGTTGCTGAACATGTTGGCGGTGCCCCACAGCAATTTCACTCCGGTCGCCTTTTGCTGTTCTTCCAGAACGTCAGCAACCGCGTCGAGATTCGCGTGGGTTTCTCGCAAATTGGCTCCTTCAGGGGCCACATCGCGATCGTGCCATGCGTAGTAAGGAGCCTGCAGCTTGGTGAACAATTCAAACGCAACGACGGCACGCTTTTGTGCGTTCTCGACGCTTTCGGATCCGTCATCCCATGGCCGAACC
>NZ_JBICHO010000130.1:0-3407 GCF_043100905.1 Rhodopirellula sp. JB055
AGTTCGGAGGCTGAGGTTTTTTCATGAGGCGACCGCTCTGGTCCTTGTCTGCGGTCCTTGTCTGCGGTCCTTGTCTGAAAGCGATTCAGCCGGTCGTCAGAAGTGATCGAGCAAAAACATGTGAGGCCTTGGGGCGTTCGCCCCGGTTGGCGTCTAATCAACCGCCGCTAACGCGGTGCGGTTCAATAAATCAACAGCCTGTTAAACAGGTATGCAGAAATGGTTGGTTTTTATATACCCGACGACACCTGCGTACATGCTTAAGCAGCCGCTTCCAACGCGATGTCACCATCTGAGAACGAGGCAATCGATAGGTGGCGGTCTCGATTCTCGACCGCCAGGTCGATTTCCTCCAGGATGCTCTTGCGTGTCATTCCCGTGGGTTTTTGCGAAACCGTTTTCTCGCTTTGAATTCCTAATGTTTTGACGGGCCTGAGGTTGGCGTGGTCAAACGTCGATGCCTCCACAGCGATTTGCCGCAAGATGTCAAACGATTGACCGGCGGCCGCCGACTTGGCTTGTTTGCGAGCGATGCTCAATCGCGTCTCCGATGCAGCCAGCAGATCATTGATGATTGCCAGGCGATTCCCATAGAAGGCCTTCGAACTTGCGATCTTGCCTTCCAAGGTTTTGATCTTTTCGTTTTGTCTTGCCTTTTCAGCGTCAATGGCTGCGTTGAGTTTCAGGACTTCGCTTGCTGATTGATCACCAACAGCGTCCTTCAATCCACTTGTCAGAACCGCATTTCCAACTTCGTTGGCGGAGTCGCGACGAAGCTCTTGGATATCCTTTTCCCAGACCTTGCACCACCAAAGCGAACGCTTGATCAGGTCCCGGACCTTGTCCAAGTCATAGATCGTGATATCAGAGCTTTTGATCAGCCGGGCTGGACCATCTTCCATTTGACTCCGAATCGTGTCGCCTTCTTGATGCAATCCGGGCCCCAGGAACTTCTTCTTGTACCTTTCAATCGCCGAGTCGATACCGACACGCCCCGTCAATGGCTGGAAGTTTGGGTTTTTGCCAAGAACCAATTCCGTGAGTCCCGCGACCATCCCTGCCAATGCGTTGAGAGCACCCAGGGATTTTTTCAACACTTTCATCGGGCTGGTGGTAGCGTGCATGACAAGGCTTCCAAAAGCGAGTGAAAGCGTTGTCTTGACGACTCGCCAAAGACCACCGGCGACCAACAGTTTGTTCTCCAAGCTGCTCTGCGGTCCGTTCGCTGCCGCGTCATCATAAATGTTGTTGATCAAATCGGCCTTGGCGGCGTACTCGCCAAAGTATCTGTTTTGAAACAGCTTGTCCGAAGCGGAATTGCCGATGCCCTGAACGTAGAGGAATGCCTTGTGAAGGTTCCCGATGTTTCGCGCCGAAGCAATTTTTTGATACTTCTCTTTCAAGAACTGAAGCTCGTTCCAGAATTCATCCTTGGACAACGTCGACAGCATCCGAGTACGGTCAGCATCGCTGACGACATCGGCAAAACGATGGCTCGCTGCGGCAATTGGAAATTTCGTGGCTGCAGGCGATGGATTGGACTCAGCGAGTCGGTGGAAATTGGGAGACGCAGGGGCTTGCGACGCATGGGGACCTGGCCGATTGTGTGACTGAAAACAGCTTAGCCACATTCCCCGAAATTCCTGGTACTCGGTCTCGGTCAGTGACTGCACCCATACGAAGTTGAATTGGGCAAACGCCCAGTCAACTTCACGCAGTCGCGTGAAACTGGATCGGAAATCCGTGCCGATTTCTTGGATCAAACGATCCAAGGCAATCAATTTCGGTTTGTTCGCGCCTTTGAACGGATTGACGTTCCGTTTGACGACTTCCCACATGCGATCGAAATTCATGGGCAATGTCCGTTGAAGGCGAAGTGAGATGACCAAGACCTTGCCGATGTTATCGGTTGCGAGGTTCGTCTCGTTTAACCGAATGACCTGCATTCTTGCTTCGCCCACGTTTCTCGCACCGATTCGCATCGTGATGATTTTGGTGGGCAGCTCAAGCTCATTGCTGCCGTTGGCGGGGATCATCCATGGGCAACCGCAGAGGTTGTTGAGATTGGCCGAGCCTCGATGGAAACGATTTGTGTCGCGAGGTCCGTGAACCTCGTACACTATTGGGCTGTATCCCCTGTCCATTGGAATGGCGGTCGCGTCATTTCTTGATCGAAACTTATCGGAAGCGAGAAGAATAGATGGTCCAGCGTCACGCACTTGCTTGTGGATTGCTTTGGTGGGTCGCTTGTTTGGGTGTGTCGGATGCCGGCGCGGCAGATGGAGCGGCTGAGTGCCAGCAATGGCAAGAAGTCGAGCTTGAGTTCACCGCTGAAAAGGAAACCGCCAATCCTTACACGGACGTGGAGGCTTGGGTGGATTTCACTCACGACGATGGGACCATCATTCGTCGACAGATGTTTTGGGATGGCGGCCAAATATTCCGTGTGCGGTTTGCGTCACCGCTTTCATCGGGCAATTGGCGTTGGCAATCGTCTGATCGAGACGAAGACCCTGGGCTGAACGGGAAGACCGGTTTGTTCCAATCGGTCGCGTCCAATACCGAAACACCCACCGCGTTCACGCAGCATGGGTTTTGGAGGATTCCCAAAGGCGGCCGAAACCTGATTCATGCGGACGGAACAGCGAGACTGTTGTGTGCTGACACGGCTTGGGCGTTGCCATGGCGAGCGACGGTGGATCAAGTGAAAACGTATGCCAAAGACCGGCATGCCAAAGGGTACAACGCCGTGTTGTTGATGACGGTGCAACCAGATCTGAAGACCAAAGGGCCGCGTTCTCGCACCGAAGCGGAGGGTTTCGATGTTGGCTTTGAGGATCTCCCCCAGGGGACGCTGACGAAACTGAATCCCGACTACTTTCAGACGTTTGACCAGCTAGTGGATGTGCTGACATCCCATGGGATCGCTCCTGTTTATCAACCTGTCTTTCATGGGTACGGATGGAAAGGTGGTGGCACGGCAGGCAATGTGGTCAGCGCCGAAGACTACGCTCGGTATTGCCGCTACCTCGTTGCTCGCTACGGTGCCCGACCGGCGATTTGGTTGGTGGGAGGAGACGGGCCAGCCGAGAAAGCCTCCATCGTCGAGCAACTTGATGCCGCGGGAACGGAAATCGAGAAGTGGGATGCGTACCAACAGCCAACCGGAATTCACTATTCGCCCCATGCAAAGAATCGCACGCATCAAGACAAAGCTTGGTTGGATTTTCAGTGGTGCCAAACCGGGCACGGTGGCGAACACCTCGCCGAGCGAGTCGCGGACATGTGGCGGAATCTGCCTGTCAAAGCAGTCGCCAACGGCGAACCCACTTATGAGAACATCGGCCGCACCGGGAATGGGGCGGGCTGGTGGCAGGGCCACGAAGCGTGGTGCAATTTGACCGCCG
>NZ_JBICHO010000131.1:0-3463 GCF_043100905.1 Rhodopirellula sp. JB055
GTGGCAAGGTCCAAGCCCTGGGGTCCCAAGCTCAAATCGATCACCGTCGCGAATTCCCAGTGCTGGCTCGCCAAGTCCTGCGTCGCTGGCGAAGTCGGGGCAAACGACTGCAAGCCGCCGATACATTAGGCACTGAAGTGGGAGGCAGAAAACTGTTGATCAACACGCTCGCTCTACGTCGATGCCTCCACCGTGAAGTGTTCTCAGATGATGAACAGTTCATCGGCGTGCTGCTTCCGCCCAGTGTCGGTGCCGTCGCAGTCAACGTGGCCTTGGCCGCCGATCGACGCGTCAGCGCCAACCTCAATTACACCGTCAGCAGCGAGGTGATGAACCACTGCATCCACGACGTGGGGATCAAACACGTGCTGACCAGCGATCGGTTCCTCGAAAAGATCGATGTGGAACTGGATGCCGAAATTGTGTCGCTGGACAAACTCAAAGAAAAAGTCAGCTTGGCCGACAAAGTCATCGCGGCTTTGCAAGCCACCATCGTCCCGAGCTGGTTGCTCGACCGCATCCTGGGACTCAACCAAGTCCAAAGCGATGACCTGCTTACCGTCATCTTCACCAGTGGTTCCACCGGCATGCCCAAAGGCGTGCTGCTGTCCAACGCGAACGTCAGCCACAACGTGGACGCTGTCAATCGTGCGATCCGCCTCAACACCGAAGATGTCGTCATCGGCGTCCTGCCATTCTTCCACTCGTTCGGCTACGCGGTCACACTTTGGGCGGCACAAACGCTCGGGCCTGCCGGTGTCTACCACTTCAATCCGTTGGATTCCAAACAGATCGGCAAGCTTGCTGAGAAGTACAAAGCCACCGTTTTGCTGGGCACCCCAACATTCATGCGAGGTTACCTGCGACGCATCACGCCGGAACAATTCAAAACGCTCAATGTTGCTGTGGTGGGTGCCGAGAAGATGCCCGCCGACCTGTTCGATGCCTTTGAAAAACGCTTTGGCGTCCGCCCCGTTGAAGGCTACGGCACGACGGAGATGAGCCCCTTGGTCAGCGTCAACATCCCGCCCTCCCGCTCCGCTGCGAAATTTCAACCCGACCGCGTCGAAGGCAGCGTGGGACGTCCTCTGCCGGGCATCTCCGCCAAGATCGTTTCGCCGGATGACGGAACCGAATTGGATGCGGGAGAAGACGGCATGCTGCTCGTGACCGGCCCCAATGTGATGCGAGGCTACGCAAACCGAGCTGACCTGACCGAGTCCGCTGTCATCGACGGTTGG
Organism: Rhodopirellula sp. JB055; assembly: GCF_043100905.1. Lineage (NCBI taxonomy): Bacteria > Pseudomonadati > Planctomycetota > Planctomycetia > Pirellulales > Pirellulaceae > Rhodopirellula > Rhodopirellula sp. JB055. The sequence continues at coordinate 1,242 of NZ_JBICHO010000131.1, forward strand.
TACACGACCGGCGACGTCGCGCACATCGACAGCGATGGATTTCTACATATCACCGGCCGTTTGAGTCGGTTTTCGAAGATCGCAGGCGAGATGGTCCCGCACATCAAGATCGAAGAAGAACTTGGCAAACTGCTCTCCGAAGGTGACGACGACGATCAAGTTCGCGTGTGCGTCACCGCCGTTCCATGCGAACGAAAGGGCGAACGAATCATCGTCTTGCATCTCCCCACGCCCCAAACGCCTGAAACGCTGCGAGAAGGACTCAAGACAGCCGGCCTCGCCAACCTGTTCATCCCCGCCGCCGACAGTTTCTTCGAAGTCGACCAGATCCCACTGCTTGGGACGGGAAAGCTCGACCTCAAGGGAGCTCGAGATGCGGCCAAAGAACTGACCATGGCGAACTGCTAAGCCGGCAGGCAGGGATCTTCAATGCCGAAAGACTCCTGCAACCGGCTCTAGGCGATCTCGTCTTCTTGACTGATTGGTGAGTTCAAATCGATCGCTTCAAATCGACTGCGATACAGAATGCGTTCCCACCACCGTGCTCGGCGCAGCGATGGATCATCCGCACTCACCAAATGGCGTTTCCCCCGACGGGTGCAAATCTTCAACTGATTGTCAGCGAGGACCTCTTCCACCACCCAGTACTTCTCCACCACGTAGCGATAGGTGTTGCCCTTCCCGGCGGCGTGAACGTCTGAGGCACGTGGTCCCGGCGAAACACTGCTTTTGTGCTTGCGATAGATCACCCAGTCGTTTCGCTGAAATTGAGTTGCAGCCAATGTCATTCCTGAGGTGTGGAGTTGAGACAACTTGCCGAACTGGAATGATGGCAGCTTTTCAAAAAAGGACAATTGGTGCACGAGGTCATTTCGGAAATGCCCGACGATTACGCGGACACTCCCCCGCCCACGATTGTGAAGTTTTCATGAATCACTTCGCGGAAAAACGAAACACGGTGGTCGTATCGTACTTCTCACCGGGTTTCAATATTGCCGATGGAAACGTCGGTTGATTCGGGCTATCGGGAAAGTGCTGAGTTTCCAAACAGAATCCGCCCCGATGCACGTAAGGCTTGCCTGACTTCCCCTTCAAACGACCATCGAGGAAGTTCCCGCAATAGAACTGGATCCCCGGTTCCGTCGTGCGCACTTCCATCACACGCCCCGATGTTGGTTCCGACACGCGAGCTGCCAACTGCATTGCACCGGGCTCACCGGAATGATCGATCACGAAGTTGTGATCGTACCCCATTCCAAATTCAAGTTGTTCGTTGTCGACCTCAATGTCGCGTCCAATCGTCTTTGCTTGGCGAAAATCAAACGGCGTCCCTTCCACGTCCCGCAACTCGCCGGTGGGGATCAAAGTGGAATCAACCGGAGTGAACTTCGAAGCGAACAACGTTAATTCGTGATCGAGAATGTTGCCGTTTCCCTCACCCGCCAAATTGAAATAGGTGTGCTGAGTGAGGTTGATGGGCGTGGCTTTGTCCGTGGTCGCTTCGTAACGGACGATCAACTCGTTCTTGTCCGTCCATTGGTAAGTGACTGCGACGCTCAAATTGCCGGGGTAACCTTCTTCACCATCTTTGGCGAGGTAGGTCATTTTCAGGGCTGGCTTTCCATTGAGCGACGTGGGAACGGCATCCCAAACGACCTTGTCAAAACCGATCACGCCCCCGTGCAAATGGTTGGGGCCGTTGTTCGTCGCCAGCGAATAAGTTTCGCCGTTCAACGTGAACTCACCATTCGCGATTCGGTTGCCGTAGCGCCCCACCACAGCCCCAAAGTAGGGCTTGTCGACCGCGTTGATGTAGCCTTCCACCGAATCGTACCCCAGCGCAACATCACCCAAATTCCCGTCGCGATCAGGCACGACAATCGAGGTCACGATCGCACCAAAATTGGTGATTTGAACCTTGGCACCATTTTCGTTCTCGAGCGTGTACAGCTCGATTGAATCAAAGTCTTCAACCTGCATCGGACTTTGTGCAACGACCGGAACGACCAAATATCCAATCATCAACGCACCCGCCAACCAATGGGCAATCAGACGGTTCATACGAATTCTCCAGAAGCGATAAACATGAGTCCAAAACGAAAGCGAATCTCGCGACATCTGCTGAACCATCAACGGTGCGGTCGCTAGAACGCCAGAAACGATGGGACGACTTAAACGGCGAAGTACGCGTAAACACCAAGACACAACAGCACCAAAACGCC
>NZ_JBICHO010000132.1:0-40154 GCF_043100905.1 Rhodopirellula sp. JB055
ATCTTTGGTCCAGCGCCCAGTCGGCTGTGACGAGCATGTCATCGTACAGTTCGGAACAAAAGTCAGAAGACACGTTGTTGGTCAGTCGGCTGACGTTCCTCAATCGTCTGGGCGAGGAAATTTCGGGCAATGCGGAACGACGTTTGGTTTGGTTGGAACTGATCAACGCGGTCAACGCTGCGATTCCGCGTGCGGATTACCCCGATGGCAAGATTCCCACGATCAAGGAACTGCCCTTGGATGAACGAATCGATTTTCACATCAGCGAAATCGACACCAAGTTCTTCGAAGATCTCGCAGAAGATTGGTACTCGGAACGATTGGACGTCCGCTACAAAGAGGAAATGAAGAACTGGTATGACCTGATGCGAGATTCGGCGCCGCCAGAAGAACTCGCCGAAGACACCGGTCCGGAAGAGGAAGGATGGGTCGTCCAGTTGAAGGGCTACCACTACTTCAATAGCCCCAAATACCAGGGCGAAGAGGGGGCCCAACACGTCCGGAAGTATCTGACGACGAACTTCCTCGAAAAACCAATCACATTGATCGATCCAGAAGGCAACCCGATCACGTTCACGCCCGAAGAGTTCGGATTCAGTTACCCGCTGCTGTTGAATGAGACTCAACCGCAATTGGTCCAGGTTCCCAATCCTGATTACGACCCCGTTTCCGCGATGAACGCGATGCGATTGCGAGCGGAGGGGGACGAGGACGTGGAGGTCGAATCACCCACCTTGGAGGTCCTGCGACTCGACTTCGTCTTCCAGGTCGTTTGGAAAGAAAGCGTTCTCAGTGAACGAATTGAAGCAAAACGATTGGCGGAAGAAGAAGCGGCTCTCGAAGCCGAAATGGAAGGCGAGGGCGACGGCACCGAAGACGATCTCGACGCCGATCCTAATTCCGTTGCGATTGCCAACTAGTCCGACTTTTCGGCGATCAACTCGCCAACCACAAACCACCTTTTCTCTCTCCGACTCGGTCTGATCGATGGATCAACTCAAGCAAGCATTCGCTGCCGCCTCCAAGTATGGCTTTTGGATTGGCACCGCCACCATCACACTCGGTGCGCTGGCGATTTGGTTCATCGTCACTGGCAATCTGGTGGAGGAAAACGAAAGCCGTACTCAGAAGATCAAGGGGGACGTCACTGCAGTGAGGTCGCTGCAAGCTGAACTCAGCGAACACCCCAATCCAACCTCCAAGGAAGCGATGGATTTACTGATTGAAGGTCGTCAAGACGAAGTCTTGCAGGCCTGGCAAGAAGTTTACGACGCCCAACGCGATATTCTCGTCTGGCCGGAAGAAGAGCTGACCAAGGAGTTCGTGGATGAGTTTCGAGATCTGGTCCCGATCGAACTGCACATCGATTATCCGCCAGAAGAAGGCCAAGAAAAACCCACCTCGTTTCTGAACCAGTACGCGTTCTATATCAAGAACGTTTTGCCCAGCATCGCTGAGATTGCGAATGCCGAATGGGAAGCTGAATTGCGATCCAGTACCGCCGGTGGCGGTGGCATGGACGCGATGATGGGCGGCATGGATATGGGGATGGGAATGGACATGGGGATGGGCATGGGAATGGGCCGCGGTCCAATCAACATCGCTGGCGTGGAGGATGTGCCCTTGGTCGATTGGCCGGTCGCCTCGCAGTCAGCGATTGTCTCGGAATTGTTCCCTTGGCAAGGCCGTCGTCCCACCACCTTGGAAGTCTACTACAGCCAAGAGAACCTTTGGATTCTGCGGCAGTTGCTGGGAATCGTCGCCGATGTCAACGGGGATGCGAAGCAGCCCTTTGAGGCTAAGATTCACGTCATCAACCACTTGTCTCTCGGTAAGAAGGTCAAGTTCACGGCTGGGGCCATTCAAAAACCCGGCGTCGCGATGACTGGTGGCATGGGGGGCATGGGTGGAATGGATATGGGCATGGACATGGGAATGGGCATGGACGACATGTATGGCGGAATGGAAGGCATGGGCGGAATGGCTGGAGCGGAAGCTCCCGATCCCGTTGACAATCGGTACGTTGACACCGCGTACGAGCCCATCGATGGGGCAACCTTGCGTTCGGCTCTCAATAGTGAATCCCCCGAAGACGCACCTTTGAAAGTTGCCAAACGTGTGCCGGTCATGATGTCCCTCCAAATCGATCAACGTTATATCCCCGATCTCTTGGCGGCGTGCGGCAGTGCACCTCTGATGGTCGAAGTCAAACAAGTCCGCATCCTTCCAAAGTCGGCAGGTTCAAACGCTGTTGGCTCGATGGGCGGCGGTGGCGGCATGGACTCGATGATGGGTGGCATGGGCGGAATGGGAATGGATGAAGGCATGGGCATGGGCATGGATGGCGGCATGGGAATGGGTGGAATGGGCATGGGCGGGATGGGAATGGGAGGCATGACCGGCGGTGGCGCAGCTCAAGGCCCCAAGGAGAAATTCCCGCTCGATGTCACCGTGGAGGTCTATGGCCTGATTCACATCTACAACCCACCCAAGAAAGATCAATTGGGTGTGGAACTTGTCACCGAAGAAACGGTGCTCGATGGCGAAACGATGGCCGAAAGCGCCGAAGAAGATTTGAAAGAGGCCAATGGCGGAAATGGTGCTGCTGCATCGGGCGGCGATGCGCCCGCTCCTGCTGGCGGTCCTGATTCGGCATTGCCTCCACCAGCGGGTGCGGAACCAGACGCGACGGATCCCGCTGGTGATGCGGAGACACCGGCACCACCCGCTGGGGAAGCGTCTGTGACCGACGGTTCCGCTGCGACTACGGGATAACCGTTTGATGTTAAGGTTCGGATTGGCAGTGGCGACCTTCTGATCTTTGAACTTGATTGAACTGACTCGTCGCCAACCTTTCCTTTTCTTTTTCGTTTGTGCGAGACAACTCATGGATGCCGACAAGATCAAACAGTTCTTCATCCTTCACGGTGAAAAATTTGTGGTCGGAATCGTTGTGCTGGCCGCTGCGTGGATGGTCTACGCTGGCCTGCAGATGCCCAACATGCTCGATGAAGTGCAACCCGATCGATTGGCCACCGATGCCAACACGGTGCGGAACAGCATCGATGAGGATCACAACGAGCAGATCTTGCCGGAGCGAGAACCGCAGTTTGACATCCTGGCGGAAACTGCCCGCAAGCGGACGCCGGTTGATTCCACGGCTTACAAGATGCCTCACTTGTTGGAACGCAAGGCAATCGACACGTCCATTCGCCGCACGGATCCGGTGATGTACCCACCGATGGAACTGCGAGTCGACAGTCACATTGCGTCGATCGCGATGTTGTCGCGAAGCGGCGAATACGCGCTCAAAGATCTTGAAGGTGCCGAAGCACTCGAAGTCGTCGAAGAAGAAAAACCTCGCCCCCGTCGTGGTCGTGGACGCCGTGGTGGCGGCATGGATGAAATGATGGGAATGGAAATGGGCATGGGGATGGATATGGGCATGGAAATGGGCATGGGCATGGACGAAGGCATGTACGGCGGTGACATGGGCATGGACATGGGAATGATGGGTGGCGGTATGGGATCGATGGCCGCAACCGCTGCCGGTCGTCGGTTCGATGCGAAGAACAACTTTGGTTTTGTGGCGACTCCAAAGGACGGCATGCAACCCGTGCCGGAGTACGCATGGTTCATTTCCGGAACCGCCGTGATCCCTCACAAGTTGATGGCGGAATCCTTTCGCGAAGCGTTTCAAGAAGCAGAGGGTTACCTGCCAATTCGCGACCAACCGCTGTATCACAACTACGAAGTGCAGCGTGCCGATGTGACCAACAAGAGCGTGGAAGATCTGACCGATGAGGACTGGGTGGTTCGCTACACGCGTGAGAAAAACGTTTTGGAAGCCGCCAAACTTTGGGCCGGGTATGCCAAGGAAATCGTTCCAGAGGACTATCGTGACCTGAACGTAACCGCCTACATCCCGCCGATCTTGTTGGTCGATTACAAGGATTTCGTCACGCACCCGTTGATCCCAATGGTTTCCCGTCGCGAAGAGCAAATGAAGGCTCGCGAGGAAATGATGAAGGAGCAGGAGTTCGGAATCGATGACCTCGAATTGGCTGGTCCTGGTGCCACGGGAATGCCAGGCATGGGAGGAATGGATATGGACATGGGCATGGATATGGGCATGGACATGCAGATGGACATGGGAATGGGCATGGGAGGAATGGGAGCCTACGGCGGAATGGCAGTCGTCGAGGAGGACCCCGTCGATTACAAGCTGATGCGTTTCTATGACTTCGCCAACACCAACGACAAGAACACGCCGCGGCCCGGCCGCAAGTACGTTTATCGAATTCGCTTGGCGGTTGTGGACCCGAACTTCCCAGCCAACGCCTTGCAACAACCCAAAGTCTCGACGTTATCGGGTGATGTCTATCAACGAGTTTCCAAGTTGATGGAAGCCGCTGAAGCTGACAAAAATCGCAAAGGACACTTTCAACGTTGGTCGGATTGGAGCGAACCGAGCCCACCGGTTTCGTTGCCGACTTTCAATGACTACTTCGCCGGCCCCGTTGAAGCTCCGCGTACGAAGGTGTTGGAAGTGCAAGGCAAGAAGGTCGAGTACTCGTCCGATCCTCCGACTGCGAAGGCTGTGAACTTCAGTTACAACACGACGTATAAAACGGTGATGCCGATTTGGATGGAAAGTCTTGTTCCTGGTTCGGTGCTTTCTTACGAAGGACCCGCCGAGTTGATTGATCCGATTGATCTCGTGGTCAAAAAGGTGGAAGATGCGACAGTGACTTCGCAAACCACAGTCATCGATCTCGAAGGGGGACGTGTGCTGCCAATGACGGGCGACACCGAATTAGAAGAACCCGGAATGATGTTGCTCTACGACGAGAACGGATCGTTGAAAGTGACCGGCGAAGTGGAAGATCAAGAGATGTATCGCATTTACTCCTTTGCCAAAGAACGCGGTCTGTAATAGCGAATGCCACGATTCAACGCCTTTGAATACCTTTCCGCGCCCGATTCGACTCAGGCCGGAGCGTGCATCGGCGTTGTTTACGGTGTTGATAGCGCACTTCGCAAATGGTCGATCGATGCGATCGTCGGGGACAGCGAATGGACGCAAGTCGATGGCGAGGTTTGCAAATGGTCGGACCTGCGTGATGACCTGGCCACGGCATCGCTGTTTGATTTTGATGGCGGAGACAAACGCACATTGGTGGTGCGTTCCGCCGACAAGTTTCTATCCAACCACCGAAACGAAATCGAAAAGTACGTCGCCGCTCCCGGTGACGCGACTCGGTTGGTGTTGGAACTGGAATCCCTGGCCAGCAACACGCGCGTTTACAAAGCGGTTGATAAATCGCATTTGTTGGTCGCTTGCACCAGCGCGACGGATGCGAAGCTCGGGATCACCGCCGCAGCCCGGCGTAAATTTCTGACCGGTTTTGTCGCTGAGCGACACAAAACAAAACTGGCTCCTGCCGCGGCCGATGCCTTGGTTGAAATGTTGGGCGAAGAGATCGGAATGCTCGACACCGAAATCGCGAAATTGGCGTTGTATGTGGATGTTGGCGGGAAGATCGAGGAACCGCTTGTTCGCGACATTGTCGCCGGATGGCAGGGCAAAACCGTCTGGCAAATCACGGACGCGATTGCGGCGGGAGACGCGGCCGAAGCACTGCGCCAGCTCGACAAACTGTTCAGCGGTGGCCAGCGAGCGATCGCGTTGTTGCCGCAGATCGCTTGGTCTCTAAGACGATTGGGCATGACCACTGCAGCGATCGAATTTCGCGAACGAAGCGGCCGTCCCTGGCAATTTGAAGACGCATTGGCAGCGGGCGGTATCCGCCGAGGATTGGAAATTCAATCCGCCAAGAAGCAATTGCAATCAATCGGTCGGGACCGAGCGAAGCAGTTGTTGCCTTGGTTGCTGGATGCGGACCTTCGTTTGAAAGGGACTCACAGCACCGAAGGTCGAGATCGGTTCCTGTTGGAACAGTTGATCCTGAAACTCGCTCGACAAAAATGAGCGATGATGTTCGCATGTTGTTGTTTACGACATGCTCATCTGCGATTGGGACGCCGCAGCGGTTTGGACCTCCATTGGCCACGTGAAGTGAAATGTGGCTCCTTGGTGGCTTTCGGGTTCGACCCAAACGTCACACCCTTGCACTTGGACCAATCGTTTGACCAGGTGCAGTCCCATCCCGGTTCCGCGCCGCTCGGGTCCGCTCTCGAGTGTTTGGAACATCCCAAAGATGCGTTCTTGGGCAATCGTCGGGATTCCGGGGCCATCGTCACTGACGGTGAATTGATAGGAATCGTCAAGGGTTTGAGACGTCACTGTGATCGACTGTCCCGTGGCCGCGTGCTTGATCGCGTTGCCAAGCAGATTGCGGAAGATTTGCTCGAGTGGTCCTCGAGCGGTGGTCAGCGACGGCAATCGGTTTGGAATGGACAATTGCATCGTGCTGGGGGGCGACATGAACGCGAAAAGTTGCGGCAACGTCACGTTCAGGTCAATCGGTTCCACGGTGTCGGTTTGGCGAGTGACGCGCGCGTAGGCCAGCAGGTCGTTGAGCAACAAGTCCATGCGACTGACCTGAGTTTGCAACATATCGAGGTGATTCCGAACGTCTTGGCCGACCTGCTTGGGCATGTCTTCGTTGATCCATTCGGCCAGATGCATGATGCCTCGGAGCGGTGCTTTGAGATCATGCGACGCGATGTAGGCGAACCGATCCAGGTCTTCGTTGCTGCGTTCAAGTTCCTCTTGCTTCGATTGCAAATCAATCGCAGCTAGGTGGCGGTCGGTGATGTCGATGAATGTCGCCAGGGTCATCGTCTGGTTTTCGATCTCGATGGGCGCGGTGACCACGTTGATTCGCATTTCGCTTCCATCGGCGCGTGTGGCTTGGAACTCAATCTGCCGGGATGGGGAGGCGTGCGATTCCAGTTCACTGTTGGACGGCGTCAGTCGGTCGTGCAAATTTCGCGGAATCAAGTCGTCCAAGTGAATCGGATGATCATTGGGCGACGCGAGTTGGTACATCGCAATGATCTTGGAGTTGACCAGTTGAATTTGATGGTTGGCATCGATCAATACACTGCCCATCGGGCTGCGTTCGAACAAATTTCGAAACTGGGCTTCTTGCCGAGCCAAGGCCTGTTGGGTTTCGTCAATCTCGGTGATGTTCGTACCAACAACCAAGATGCGTGGGGATTGATCGTGAAGGCAAGGCATCTCGTACTTGTCAATCAACATCTTGTAGTCTTTGCCGTATTTACTCTCCAGCGTCTCCGTTTTTCGGCGAATGGGGTGTTTGTTTTGCAACAGTTGACGATCGGTGGCTTGGAACCGTTTCCCTTGTTCCGGATAAACTTCGCAGGTGAGCTTTCCTTCAATGTCTTCGGGGCTGGCACCAGAGGCGGCTGCGGCGGCACGGTTCACACGAAGGATTCGATGGGATTCATCTTTGATCCACACGAAAGTCGGAATCGTATCCAGGATCGTTTGGATTTCTTGATGGCTGCTTTCAAGTTCTTGTTTGGCGCGAACGCGTTCGTCCACGTCGTGCAGGATGCTCAACCAAAATGTCTCACCACTTTGGTTCAGCGTGATTTGTCGACTGCGTTCTTCCGAATAACGGTAGCTACCGTCGCCTCGTCGGAGCCGATACTCAAACGGTTTTCCGCTGCGTTCCGGCTGGAGCGTGGATGACCGAAGATGGCGATCAAAGGCGTCTCGGTCATCCGGATGGACGAGGTCGAGCCAGGTGGCAACAGCGTCCTCTGATTCAGGGGTCTGTTGATCCAAAGACGAGAAACACAGTTGGCTGAACAGTGGCGGGTGCGGGGGCGCCGACGTACCCGAATCGGTTGGCCACAGATAGAACCCACAGGTTGCGAGCTCCAAGACATCGAAGAAAAGTTCCCCGTGTGACTGGAGATAGTCGCGGAGAGCTTTCATGGTCAATGAGTCGTTGAGAGTAGTGGAAAGTTAGCGCAGACCAAATAACACCATCGGCACTTGCGCACGCCAATTCATCTGTTCATTTTGCAAGCCTCTCATATGCCTTTCGCTCGCCTTGAGTGAGGGGGGGCGTCGTCAACATGATCACTTGAGCAGAGGCTTTGGCTTTGTCGGGGGCTCCCGAGTTCGCGACTGCGCGCAGCCGTCCGATGGTAGCAGCGTGCCAAGCGGTAGAGCCTTGCGGCACACCGTCTGCCAATCGTTTCCACCAATTGGCGGCGCGTTTCTGATCGGATTTCAGCGGTGAGACAGAATAGGCTCGGGCGGCTCTTCGGCACCACGCAACTGCGTGCTGGGGCGATTCACCCAATTCTTTTTCGATTCGCGTTTCAGCTTCTTCGCGTTTGCCTGCCCAAATCATCCAGGCGACTCGTTGAAGATCACTCGCGACGACGTTGGGATTGGAATTGCCTTGGCTCGCCGCTGTGGGCTCTGCGTTCAATGTCAGCAAATAGCGACCGATCTCGACTCGACGAGCCGGAGTGGCAATGACATCGAGCTCCAAACGTTCGGCCAATGCCTGGATCAGCCCATCAGGCGGGCTTTCGGTGATCCCTTCAGATTGCCCCAGGCGAAACGAACGCAGTTGGCGAAAGAAGCCTTCGCTAGTGTCGGATTGAAATTCATCCCAGCGCGGGTCTGCTGCGTCTGCCAGCAGACTGGTCAGGTCAGCGTGGATGGTTCGAATGAACGCTCGGTCGTTTCCGGCGTCCAGTTCGGCGTGCATTGCCGCGATCACTTCGGCATGCGGTAGACGCAGCCAAGCGTTCGCCCAGGCTTGCAAGGCGTTTTCCCGAACGGAAGGATGGTCGGGTTTGGACGCATTTCCCTGCACGGAAGTGCTTTGGCGGGAGGTTGCTGCCCAGTGCGTTTCATCGAATTGGACGGAGATTCTGGCGGCGTCGAGCCAGCGTTCATCACGCTCAGCCCATTCCATTCGCCAACGCGTGGCGGCGAAGGCGGATGCCGTTTCTGGCCACTGTTTCGCGATTTTTAACAGGATTGCATCGACATCGGAATCCGTTGCGACCGTCGGGCCGGCTGCCTGGGCGATGGTTGCCGCCTGGAGCAAACTTTCGGCGGATTCGGGAGCCTGGGGGTGTCGCTGGCTGATCCGCCGCAACAGTTCCACGGCCGCTTTGGCATTGGATTGCCGCGACAGGAGTGCGGCGGCTTTGATGGCGGAGTCCACGCTCCGAGATGGAATCGTGTCGGAGACGGCTGCCTTGGCAAAGTGCAGGGCGGACTGCATCAATTCCCCGCGTCGCAGGTAATACATCGCGTCGGCGATCCACAAACGCGGATCGGAATCATCCGTTGCTGGTTGGGGAATGCCGTCGGTTGCTTGCTGGCGAAACTGAGCGACGATTGTGTCGGCGCGGTCCTTGGCATTCACCCCGTGTCGTTCACGGATCGATTCCAACCAATCTGCGATCGCGGTTTCGTTTTCGGTGGCCAGCAAGTAGCGCAGGAATGCCAGGTCCATTCCCACGCCGACTCGCGCGGAGTTCGGATCGCCGCGATAAACCTGTTGCAACATCTTCTCGGCTGACTTCAGGTCTTCTGCCGCGATGGCGACTCGAATGCGAAGCGCTTGGGCAGACTCAGACGAGGAGTCGGTATCAGATGACGCTGGAATGGAACGGACCGAATCGCGAAGCACTGCGGCCGCGGATCGAGCGTCGCCTTGTCGCAGATGAGCCTCGGCCAACAAACGCAACACTTCCGAACGAGCGACCCCGCCCGCCGGCAGCGCCATCAAAGCGGCTTCGGCGATCCTCACGGCCTCGGTCGCGGACGCCACACCGTCCTGGCTGCCTTCGGAAAAAAGTTCAGATTTCAACACAGCCAGTTCGACACGTGAGAGCCACGTCAAACTTTTTTCGCGGGCGGACTCGGGTGAATCCAGCTCACGCAATCGTGCTTTAAGCTTCGCATCGGCTTCGCCCACGTTGGTGAGCAACACTGACAATTTGTCGTCTGGGATCGGGCGTGCGATGACTTCTATCAAATCATTGCGAGTCGATTGCACGAGGCTGTCGGACGACCCGGAATCGGCGAGCCGCCGCGGCCGAACGGCCGCTTGGTTGTCGCGCTGGTCGGTCGGTTGCTGAGCCCAGGCTGCGGTGAAGGATGCCAAAGGCAAGGGAGTCAGGCAGCCAATCAAGCATATGATCTTCAATCGATTGGCGATCATGGCGTGCCCGATTCCTTCAGCGATTTCAGTTGCCGGAACGCTTCGGAATCCATGCTTGCCGAAGGTTGTTCGAGGACGCTTGAACTCGCTGAAACAGCCAAGTGAACTCGATCGAATCCCGACAACCGAACCAGATCGACGGTGGCGACGGTGATCGCCATGGAGATTTCACCGTCGGGATCCACGATGATGGGCGGTGAAATGCCAAGCTTTGCGATCGCTTCCAAACGTGCCCGCAGGGATTCGGGAGATGACAATTGGGTGGTACCCAATCGGTAGCGGACCGAGGACGCCCCCGAACGTTCGATCCGCAAAACCAATTCTTCGATAGGCGATTCAGACGTGACTTCCTGGGGGGGCAATTCCGATGACGCGGCAGTGGACTCCGCCGCAACCGCCAACCCGCCGGGCAGGTTTTGTTCGGGGGCATCGAAACTGCTGGTCCACACAAAGAACACCAACAACAGGAAAACGACATCGATCATAGAAGTCATTCCAATGCTTTGTTGTGAACCACCGCGAATGTCAGGTCGTTTCATGGTGACACCCCCGCTTGTCTGTTGGATGGCAGTGTTGCGATCGAGAGATCGCGAATACCAATTTGGTTGATGCGATGCAGGACCGGTTCGACGAATTGGTACGCGACCGATTGATCGACTCGCAGACGCACGGGGGTTTCCGTGATCGATTTCGTTTGTCGCAATCCAGCGATCATGTCGTCCAAACCAACCGGCGTGGCGCCCAGCCAAAGTTGCTGTGACGCGTCCATGGTCAGGTTGATCGGAGCGGAATCGGGATCGCTGTCAATGGAAGACGACGCGGACGGCAAATCGACCGCGTGCCGGTTTTCTTGCCGAGCCAGGTGGCTGGAGACGAGAAAAAAGATGATCAGCAAGAACACGACATCGATCATCGGTGTCATGTTGATTTCGTCCACCCGGCGACCGTTGTGGATGGATTGGTTGGGGGAACGCATGAGAGAATGACAGGAACGAGATAGTCACGGCGGTTCGAGACCACTATCGTAGTGCAAATTCCACTTTTGTTTTCCACGTGACAATTTGCATGACTTCGGAATCTTCCCAGTCGCCATCCCAAGACGTTTCGAATGTTCCCGACGTGCCTCACGGCGGAGCGTGGACGTTTTTGAAAAATTTCGCTCGCAACCCGAATCAAGTCGGCGCGGTTTGCCCGAGCAGTCCCGGATTGGTGCGGGAAATGGTGGACTGGTTCGATTGGGAAACCGCTCGTGGGGTGGTGGAATTTGGCCCCGGAACAGGGGTCTTCACGGAGGCCATTCAGACTCATTTGCATGACGACGCCAAGTTCTTCGCCATCGAACGATCACCGGAATTGGCCGCGATCACTCGAGCGCGTTGCCCGAATGTCAACGTGGTGGAAGAATCCGCCGAATCGGTGGCGAGCCTTTGCAAAGATCACCAGATTGATCAGGTGCACGCGATCATTTGCGGTTTGCCTTGGGCTTCGTTCCCCGACAAATTGCAGACCAGCATTTTGGAAGCCACCCTGGACGTGTTGGCTCCCGGCGGTCAGTTCGCGACGTTCGCTTATTGGCAGGGTGTCGTCTTGCCAGCCGGGCAGCGGTTTTCAAAGAAGCTGCGAGGTGCGTTCACCGAAGTCCATCGCAGCCCCACGGTTTGGCGGAACATGCCTCCGGCGTTCATCTACCGCTGTGTCAAACGTTAGTTGGCGATCCGCGGGATCGACGCTGCGACTGTGTGGCGACGTCTGAGGTTCCCCTTCAGTGGTGGCGAATCCGCCAACGGCGACGCTATTTCCGTCAGCCGGTTGGGCTGGAAGTCGATTGAACATTCACGGGTCAGCAGTGACAATTGAGGGTGTCATGTTGAGTTGCCTCGCGATGCGTTGCGAAGGTGCCACGACATGGATCACGCTCTTTCATCCCACGAAAACCTACGCAGGATCACCACCATGCAATTGGATCGGATCGCTCCCCATTTTCCTCGCACGTCAGCGCCAGTCGCCCTGGGATTGCTAGCCGTTTCCGTGATTGGTCTGTCGAGTTGGATTCCCTCGCCTGCGACGGCTCAAGAATCCGCAACCAAGGATTCGCGAACGGCGGATCAACGAATCGATCAAATGGTCAACCGCGGGATCGAGTTTCTACGCACGCGTGGCCAGAGTGACGAAGGAGCGTTCAGCGGTGAAACAGGAGCGGCTGTCACCGGGTTGTGCGTCCGTGCGATTCTGGAACATCGCCCCGAAGCGGTCTCAACGGATCCCGTCGTGGTGAAGGCGATTCAGTATTTGGAATCAAAAATCCAGCCCGATGGCGGGATCTACGCGACCGGATCAAAGCACCGGAATTACGAAACCACAACCGCCGCCATGGCATTGAACAAGGCCAACAAAGACGGGCGTTATGACAGCCAACTGGAACGAGCCAAGAACTTTTTGAAGGACATCCAGTGGGACGAAGGCGAAGACACGAAACCAAGTGATACCGCCTACGGTGGGGCTGGGTACGGCAGTCATTCGCGTCCCGATTTGTCGAACACCGCGTTTTTGATCGAAGCCCTGCACGACCTGGGCACCGATGCAAATGACGAGTCAATTCAAAAGGCACTGATGTTCGTGAGCCGCACGCAGAACTTGCCTCAACATGGTAATGACACAGACTACGCCGACAAAATCGGCGACGGTGGTTTCTATTACACTCCCGCCGCCGGTGGCCAAAGCAAAGCGGGCGAGTCCGCCGACGGTGGTTTGCGCAGTTACGGATCGATGACCTACGCTGGATTGAAGAGCATGATCTACGCTGGGTTGACTCCAGAGGATCCACGTGTCAATGCGGCTCTCGATTTCATTCGCAAACACTACACGTTGGACAACAACCCTGGCATGGGGGCCCAAGGTCAGTACTACTACTATCACACGTTTGCAAAAGCGTTGGATGTGGCTGGATTGGAAGTCATTGAATCCACCGACGCTGGCCCACGCGATTGGCGAATGGATCTGATCAACAAACTCGAAGCGGAACAACAAGAAGACGGTTCGTGGGTCAATCGCGAAGCCGAACGTTGGATGGAAGGCGATCGCCAACTGGTCACCGCTTATTGCTTGTTGGCACTCAAACACGCTCGCAAGTGAGCAACTGAGTCGTCATTGGGAACGAGAAGACACGCGTAGCATCGCTGGCGTGTGTCATCGCCAAAGGCAATGTCAGCCCGGCGGAGTTCCGTTGAACTGGGACGCTGGGGCGGGACGCTTCGGAGACGCTCGAGACCGAATCTAGGCGAGCCCGTCGGATCGCGTACAATTGGATGATCCAATTCGTTTCATCGATCGACGGACCACCCCATCAACCCTTCGCCCCCAACCACGAACGACGCTGATTCGCGTTCCACCTCCGCACCGCCAGACGGTTATGTCTGCCGTTATGGCTCGATGCGTTTGCTAGGGGTGATGAGCGCAACGGAGCGATTTCGTTACGGAGACGAGGTGGTCGTCCGTACCGACCGCGGCACTGAAATTGCCACCGTGTTGTGCGAAGCGACCAACGAGGCCGTTGAAAAAGTTCCGGCGAAGGGCAACGCGGAACCGGTTCACGGAAAGATCATCCGCCGTCTCGATGTCACCGATCGTGGCGATTGGTCGCAAATGTCCGAGATGACTCGGAAGGATTTGGCGGTCGCGAATCGGTGCGTTGACCAACTGAAGTTGTCTATGCAATTGATCGACGTCGAACGGTTGCTCGGCGGAGAACGAGTGATCGTGTACTTCGTCGCCGACGGTCGCGTCGACTTTCGCGAACTCGTGAAATTGATCGGCAGAGAATTTCAAACTCGCATCGAGATGCGGCAGATCGGAATTCGAGACGAAGCCAAATTGTTGGCTGACTATGGCGATTGTGGCCAAGAGGTTTGCTGCAGTCGTTTTTTGAGCAAGATGCCGCCGGTTTCGATGAAGATGGCCAAGCTTCAACGAGCTTCGTTGGATCCCGCAAAAATTTCGGGACGGTGCGGCAGGCTGAAGTGTTGCTTGCGTTACGAATTCGAGACCTACGAGGAAATGGCTGAGGAGTTGCCCCCCATTGGCAGCGAGATCTTGACTCGCGATGGGGCGGCAAAGGTTCTCGCTCAAGACATCTTGGCCGGACAATTGGTGGTCAAGACCGATGACCATCGACGCGTTATGATTCCTGCGGGGGACGTTGTCAGCGTGACAAAACGGGGTTCCGGGGATCCCCCCAAACAACGTAAACGCTGATCACACCCGAAACACTCCCTTTTTTCCTCGATTCTTCGCCATGCCATCCCCTGTCAAAGCGATGCAGGATCTCCTGCGAGACGACACTCGATACAAACTCGAAGCGTATCAATTCATTCGCGAAGCGTTGCAGTACGCGCATGAGAACTTGGAACAGATCGGCCCGCTCGGGTTCGGCCCCAGCGACGATCCCAGCAGCGATGCGCCGCGTCACTTGACCGGCCAACAACTCTGCGAAGCCTGCCGTTTGTATGCCATCGACCAATTTGGGTATCTGGCCAAAATGGTGCTGGAAAACTGGGGGCTGCGGCGCACCGGGGACTTCGGCGAATTGGTTTACAATCTGATTCGGATCGAGCAAATGCGAAAAAGCGAATCCGATCGTCGAGAGGACTTTGACGACGTTTACGATTTCGAGAACGCGTTTCAACCCAAGTTTGAATTGGCTCTCAGCGACGAGGACTGACGCCAGTCTTCCCGCGTGACCGCCTGTCCTTCCACCCCGCGAAAAAGCATCATGCGTTCTTTTCTTTTGCTCGCCCTTTGGACAGTGGTCGGTTTGGAAACGGTCACCGGCGGGCGAGGTTTCGCCGATGACTTGATCGTGGCGGAGGCGACCGAAACCGCGACTCGGCAAAACGAAAAACCGCGGCCGAAGGAACAGGCTCGGCGGACTTACATGGGCCGGATCGTTGCTCAACCGATGTCGCACCGCGGTGCTGCTTGGTTGGTTCGTCCAGAACGAGACGATGAAGAAAAGGCCGGCGAATCCTTTGACCGCTTGGGGTTGAAACCCGGCATGACCGTCGTTGACCTGGGGTGCGGCAACGGATACTGGACTCTCCCTATGGCTCGCGCGGTCGCGGCCAAGAAGCAGCCGGAAGAATCTGGCCAGGATGCTTTGGAGGCAGAAGCCCGCGACCCGGAGGATGTGGACGAAGACGTTGAATCACTTGATGGTCAGGTGTTGGCGGTCGACATTCAACGAGAGATGTTGCAGATGCTCCAGCGGAACGCTGCTCGAGCAAAGTTAGACAATATCCAGCCCATTCTCGGTGCGATTGACGATCCTAAGCTGCCAGTTGGTAAAGTCGACTTGGTTCTTTTGGTTGATGTGTACCACGAGTTTTCCCATCCGGAATCGATGCTATGGGCGATTCGCCAATCGCTCAAACCTGACGGTGTGATTGCTCTGCTGGAATACCGAGCCGAGGATCCCGCGGTGCCAATCAAACCGCTGCACAAGATGTCAAAATCGCAAATCATGCGAGAATACAAAGCGTCGGACCTAAATCTTGTTCGGGAATACAACGCTTTGCCGTGGCAGCACCTGATGTTCTTCGCCCGCGATGACAGCCCCCTGCCGGAAATCGAACCCGAACCGTTCGCGAAAGATTAGATTCCGGGTCGTATGCGAAAGCGGTTGCCCGATTCTTAAACGCCACTGTTCACCGTTTGGTCGTGATTTCCGGAACGTTCTCGTATAGCGACAAGTCGGCAGGCGACGGTGCTGCGACTCAGGTAGACGAGGTCGCCTTCCGGTTTGTCGTTAAACGATGATGGGACCGTAACCTGTTGAAGCAAACAAACGACGATCTTCAACCAGCAAACTTCTCTATCGACATTCACAACCGCAGGGCTGCTCTTATTGGGTTCCGGCGGAAGACAACGCGTCCGGCGGAAGGGCTTTCCCTGTTTGGGTCGCCCCGCTTCGCGAAAAGCGGGCGGGGGCGACGGGCTTCGTGTAACGCACAGAGACTAACTCTTAGGCGTCATTCCTGGTGTCTTGGAGTGTGCGTTTTGCGGGAAATCAAACGTCAGCACCAGTGGTTCAGATCCCGTGTTGACGATTTCAACACCGCCGTTGGAAAGTGCGGATTGAGTAATGAACCCGATCTCGGGATAGAGTTCACCCAATTTCATATTTTGGTGATAGCGGATTTCCAACTTGCCGACTCGGCCACTGCCGCCGTTGGTGTGGAACAGCGTCGGGCACTCAGGACAGAACTGAGTCTTCGCACCCGGCTGCAATGTCATTCGCAGGATCGAACACTTCTGATCGCCTAAGAAATCACCGTAGATAATCCACTTCGCGTCGATGCCGTCTGCCGCGAACTCCTCGGCGGTGATCGCAGGTCGCTTGTTCTTTAGAACGAAGTCCGGGTCTTGGTTCGCGGCAAAGTCGAACTTCTCGACCAAGTACTCCCAGTCTTCGTGTTTGTCTTTGGGATAGTCTTCTTCACGGCACGCGTAAAATGCATCGGCCGCCCCGATGCGTCCGTCCAGCGTCAAGTCTTCTGCCAAGAAGTGCTCGTCCATCGTGACATGTAACTCGTGAGTGCAAAGGTCCGTCGGCGAATGCAGTACGCCGTTGGGCATCACAAAGCCGTTATCGATATGCATCATCACGTGTGGCGACAAATGTCGAACACCGTTGTACTCGCCCTGTCCCCAGCTCTTCATACAGGCGAGAAAATCATCCTTGGTCACGAACGGGTACAGGCCCATCGCGGTGGTGTGATAGTGCGAAGGACTGACGCCAGGATTGTCGAAAGAATTGATGTCGTAACACTCCCACTTCGACCAATGCAGGTGGTGGGGGATGGGATTCAAATTGTCAAACTTCTTCGACACGATCGGCCAGGTGGGATCGCCGTACAAAGACTTTGCAAACGCAGTCACCTTTTCGCCCATGATGGCTTCTGCGTTCGCGGTGATCAAATCTTGTAGCGAGATCGTTTGTCCATTAGGAGTCAGAACGTGCGACTCGCCCTCGCGAAACGGGGCCTTGTTGGTTCGCGTGTCAATCACGCCGGTCACGATCGGCACCGTGCAGCACATCCACAGCTCATCCAGGCCCGTACCGTTCATGTAGTCGGGGTAATACGATTGGTCGTCCAGACGAAGCCGCTTGCCAGGGGTGCAAAAAGTCCGACCAGCGTAGCGGTGCAGCAGTTGCAACACTCCGTCATTCTGATTCAGGCAATCGTCCAACACCGCATCGGCTGCTCCGTCGGTTCCGTCAATAACGTCTTGCTGTGGGTATTCGTGGAGTTTGTCTGCGAGAACGGATGTCGAAGCAACCATGTGGCTTGAACCTCTGTGAGTAAAGTAGAGCTTTCGGGGCCCGATTTCCTGCGGGATTGACGATGGGCAACTGATACTGAACGCATCGTCACGAAGCGCGAGTGGAACTATGCTGGGTGGAAGTCAATACAGTTTAAGATCTCGGGCCGCGGTAGGGAATGGACCCTGCGATGCGTTGGTCGCTGAGGATGTCAACAAACGGCAACCCGGGCGACGTCAAGAATCCGGCAACTGTTTGGCCAAATGTGAAGTTGCCTCGACTCGCGTGATTGACACAAAGTGCCCCGCATTGGCAATTGCAAACGAAATAGCCGACCTGCAGATACGCATCTTATGTGCTGACACCAAACCAGTCGTCAATGACTGTGCCATCCGTGCCACCCATAGACCAGCTTGTCTGCCACGGCAATCTCGCTGAACGCTCGCCGTCCGACCCCGCCCGCTGTGCGCTCCTGCCGTTTTGTTTCACCGTCCCTTTGGACAGCACGACCTCAACGGACAAGAGTGCCTATCCCGGATGAATAGAAATGCGGTTGACGACTCCATCGACCATCCGTGCTGCTGCCGAATCAGTCTGCGAATAGCTTGGTGACTTCTTTCGATTCCCGATCGATCCGGTAAACCTGTTTGGCTTTCGGATCGGAAACGATCACGGCATCGGCGGTGGCGCTCAGTCCGACCGGGCCGAGCAGCAGGTCTTCTTCAAACCATTTTTCGGTTTTGCCATCGGCGGTGAATTGCCAAATGCATTTCCCGTAGACGTCGGAGACGAAACCGGTGCCGTCGTGCCAAGCGATCCCGCCTGGAAAACCGTACGGTCGATCGGTGACCACGGGCTCGCTGGTTTTCTCGGCAACGTTGATTTTGATGACCGCTTCCGCATCCGGCGTGACGGCATACAAAGTGCCTTGTTCGTCAAAGACCAAACCGCGAGCGTTCACGCGAACGACCAATTCGGGCTCGCCACCTTCGATGGGCAACGCGAACGTGGCTCGCCGTTCCGCGTCTCCGACGTAAATGGTTTTGCCGTCAGGTGAAACCGCCAGTGCCATGGGGATTCCCAGGAATCCGCCGTTGAGCGGTTTTGCATCTTGACCGCCGGGAGCGTCCGCATTGGGCGTGACGTGGTAGATCTCGCGAGTTGCCGAATCGCCGACCAGCACACCACCTTCTGGGTGCGGCGTGGCACTGAACGGCCGGCTCATCGTTTTGCGAAGGTATCGAGAACCGGTGACATAGCGTTCTGGTTTCGCCGCTTTGTTTGCCGGCCATGGCACCGTCCAGACTCCTGGTGCATCGGAATCGACGACAAACAGTTTGTCCTCTGACATCACCGCACCGCGAGGATAAACGGGGCTTTCCGCTTCCGTCCAGAAATCGTCCGGGTAGGTCGCGGCGGTTTCTTGGTCGGTTGAATCTTGAGCGTTGGCCAAGTGGGGATGCAGGCAGGGTGCTGACAGAGAAACCGCAAACACAACTATTGGCAAGCTTTTGCCGTGCCGGTTCGCGATCCGCGTGAAACTTCCCAGCGAGCGTTGGAGGGTGTTTGGGAAGAAAGAACCGAAAATTCCGGTCAGGCAAGATTTATTCATGAGGTGGGTTATGACGTCCGATAAGAAGAAAGTTCCATGTTCCTATTCCGGCAATGACGTCTCATGATAACCATTCCCCGTCGATTGTTGTGCCTGATTGCGTGTTTCGTTTTCACGGCTTCGTCTTTGACGTTGTCTTGCGCGAACGCAGCGGATCAGTTGATTCGAAGCCGGGCCGTTTCACAGGGAAACACCGCCTCGGTTCAGCCGTCGAGTCGTTCGGGGTGGTCGCCACAAAGCAGCCGCCAAACGGCGCAGCGAAACCAGACGGTCGCCAGTCGCCAGCCATCGTTGGTTTCGCGATCCGCAGCTTCTTCCGTCAAACAAGTCGGGTATTTGGACGGGGGATGCAATTGTGACTCCTGTTCGTCAGGAGGCGTCTTGGGCGGTCCTGGTTGCGGAATGGAAGCCAGTTGCGGACTCGAGGTTGGCTGCGGACTCGAAGAATACGGCGTTTGCAGTTGCGATGCGTGCAGTGGGCAGTTGATGTCCGGTTGCGACAGCGGATTCTGCGACGGTGGGTGCGATGGAATGTGCGGCGGAGCGGAGATCGATTGCTTCCCATTGTTCCTGCCGATCTTGCGAGTCGATTGGAGCCGCTTCTCTTTCTTCGCTGGATCGCAAGCGTTCCAGTCGCCCATGAACTACCCCGCGCTCGATGCCGCCGGCCAACCTGGTGGTGGCTGTGGCTGTTTCGGATACTTTCACGTTTTCAACGAAGGCCGCGACCTTCGCATTTGGTTGGGGCGGTATCTTTCTGCTCAGCTTGGTGTGCGTGCAACACAAACCAATTTGGAAGGCACTGAATTCACAAGCGGCCGCATGCACCAAGTTTTCGTGACCGGCGGTTTCTTTCGCCGTGTCGACTACGGTTTGCAATACGGTTTGGTGCTCGATTACATGAACCAAGATTGGTACTACCAAAGCGATTTGCTGCAGCTTCGTGGCGAGTTGAGTTGGAAAGTATCCGCTTGTCATGAGTTTGGATTCCAGTTCATGGCCGGCATGACGGATCAAACGGTGACCACGGAAGCCGGCGGGTTCACCAGTTCAGAAACGATCGAACCAGTCGATCAGTACCGCGCGTTTTACCGTCGAGCGTTGGGAACCACCGGGCACCTGACAGCATTCTTGGGCGGGACCAGCGAAGAGCACTTCATCTGGGGCAGCGAAATGGAAATCCCATTGCAAACCAATTGGTCGTTGTTGGTCGGTTCGGCTTACTTCAGCCCTGGTGACGACACCGCACTGGATGCCAACGAAGCGGAAGGTTGGAACCTGTCGCTCGGATTCGCGTTCCGACCTGGTGTGACGGGACCGAAGCAGCGATATCGCAACCCACTGTTCAACGTCGCCGACAACGGATCATTCTTCCTCTTCCGCCGTTGATCAAAAGAACGGTTCGATGCTGAGATCGTTTGGGGCAAGGATGCCCAAACTACGTCGCGGCAAATCATGCCTGGCATTCGCTGTGAACATGCCAGTCACCCTGCAATCCTTGAAATTCCGTTGATGCGTTTTGAGATCCGGATGGTTGCGGGATCGGAAACGCAAGCAGCAATTTTCCGGTTGGTTGGGTTGGGACCGGCGTGTTGGTTGGGAATTGTGCTTTGCCAGTGAGTGACAGCCTTCCTGCGTGGTTTCATTTGCACGCTGGGTGCTTCACAATGGCGGTTTCCCACCCCGCCTCCTTCCGCCTCTCTTTGTGGAGACCGTTTGATGTCCCAGTTCTGTTCTCCGGCATCGCTCTTGAGCACTCGCCTGGCCGCTTTGACGTTGTGTCTTGGAAGCATGTCCATGACCGCGGTTTCTGTTGACGCGGCTGAATCCGTTTCGGCTGATTCAAAGGGATCCGAACAAGTCATTTGGTCGCAGTGGCGAGGTGAATCACAACAGGGAATCGCACCCGAAGGTGAATATCCCGTTCAATGGTCAGAATCCGATTCATCCAAATGCAAGGTGCCGGGAAGCGGTGCCAGCACGCCCGTTGTGGTTGGCGATCGAGCGTTTTTGACGAGCGGCATCGACGGCAAAAATCATCTGTTGGGCATCGACATTGATTCGTTGGAGGTCGCTTTCCAAACTCCACTCGGCGAAGACCGCGGGAACAAGCATCGCAAAGGCAGCGGAAGCAACCCGTCTCCAGTGACGGATGGCAAGCATGTGGTCGCATATTTCCGCAGCGGTGATCTGGCGTGTTGCGATTTGGACGGCAAATCCATTTGGCACATCAACCTGCAAGAACGTTTCGGGGAGGACACGCTTTGGTGGGACCTCGGTTCTTCACCGATGATCGTTGACAACTTGGTCGTCGTGGCTGTCATGCAGACCGGGCCCAGTTACATCGTCGCGTTTGATGTCGAGTCCGGCGAGATGGTTTGGAAAGACGATCGGATGCTGCCTGCTCCTGAAGAAGCTGCTCAGAGCTACTCCACCCCGTTGGCTACCGAGGTCAACGGAAAGCCAGTCGTGGCAGTGTTGGGGGCCGACCATTTGACGCTGACTGATGCGAAGACCGGCGAGCGATTGGGAACGCTCGGTGGATTCAACCCGGATCAGGAAAAGTTCTTTCGTTCGATTGCATCACCCGTGGTCACCGGCAACATCATCGTGTGCCCTTACTCACGTGGAGCAACCTTGACCGGAGTCGACATGGTGAAGTTGGTCGCTGCTGGCGACGACGCGGATGCGGCAAAGGATGCGATCCTTTGGAAGCGAGACGACGTCGGGTCGGATGTTCCAACGCCAGCGGCTCGTGACGGCGTGGTGTATGTGATGTCCGATGGGAAACGCGATCGGGGAACGGTGTACGCTCTGTCGGCGAAAACAGGCGAAACGTTGTGGGAAACTTCCTTGGCGAGAACACGCGCCAGTTACAGCAGTTCGCCGCTGATCGTGGACGACCGTCTTTACATCACCGACGAATCCGGGGCGACCTCGGTCGTGGAGCACATTGGGGGCGATTCCGAGCCAGTTTTGTTGCACACCAACGAGGTCGACGACGACCAGCAGTTCACGGTTGCCAGTCCTATACCGTTTCGCGGTGGGTTGTTGCTGCGAACGAAGAGTCATCTTTACAGAGTGACTCGCTGATCGGGCCCGTTGGTTCAGAACGATCCGGTCCGCCGGAGCATTCATCGCAATCCGAATTCCACCGTCCCCGAACAGGTTTCCCCCGTCCCTGAACAGACTGGGCGCCGGTGGAGATGAATTGCAATGATCGAACGAAATGCTTGGGACCGGCGTATTTCTCCGGCCTATGTGCAGAAGCGGGACTGCGTTTGGATGTTCGAATTGCGAACCTCTGAGCGTGACCGGTTGGGCGATTCGGACGCAGGATCCGAGCAGCGGAGCGGCATCATTCCATCCACTTTCCAAACGGTTGGAGGGCGATCGATCGCATCCCAGAGTGTCAAACAAGATCACAAAGACTGCCAAAGTGGCTTGTGCCTTCGGAAACAGGATCGGAGAACAGGTGGAACAACTGTCGCATCTCCTTTGATCCGAATTGCGAATTTTGGTCGTCTGGGCGAATGTGGTGATTTGAAAGCTAGACTTCAGTTTCGCGAAACGGCCTCCATGCTCACAAAACCGGGTTCGTCACCCTGCTCCAGCAGCAGCAACTGGTCGCTTGGTATCTGATCTGGGGATCCGGTTAGGCAACAATCCACCATCGCGGTACACTCCTTGCACTGGCGAGAGCCATCTCGCCATCGCCAGTGCCAACGAACAGTGAATTTTGAGGAAAAAACGGTATGAAAAAGGATTCCGAATCGAACTCTTCGGACAAATCCAACAAGGAAGAGCTCTCGACGGGACGCCGTGGTGGAAATCCGATGATCATCGCTTTGGTGATCACGGTCTTGGCCGCGATGCTGTTTTTCAATCAACCCGAACCGTCATCGACGATTTCGGCGAGCTTCTTCCGTAGCGAACTCGAAAAGAACAACATCGAGTCGGTGCGGATCGGTGAGATTGAGGTTTCAGGCGAATTCAAAACTCGTCCAGAACTCCCTGCCAGCGAAGCGGGTGATGGGGACGCGAAACCGAAGGAATTGTTGAAACGGTTCAAATTCACGCGGCCTGCTGGTGCGGATTACGCCGTGCAATTGGCGGAGGACCTCGAGAAACGAAACATCAAGGATTGGGAATTCGCGCCGCCGGACAACACGGCTGCGATCTTGAATTTGCTGATCCTGGTCGGTCTGCCGCTGGCGATCTTCTTCTTCATCTTCATGATGATTCGTCGCACCCGCAACGACATGATGGGTGGTGGGTTTTTGTCTGGGTTCAGCAAGAGCCCCGCGAAACGGTTCGAAGCGACTGACAAAATCATCACGTTCAGCGACGTGGCTGGATTGGAAGGCGTGAAAGCGGACCTGCAAGAAATTGTGGACTTCCTAAAGACGCCTGAGAAGTTTCAAAAGCTAGGCGGTCAGGTACCCAAGGGAGTTCTGTTGAACGGACCTCCGGGGACCGGAAAAACGTTGTTGGCTCGCGCCGTCGCCGGTGAGGCCGACGTGCCATTCTTTAGCGTCAACGGCAGTGAATTCATCCAGATGTTTGTGGGTGTCGGTGCCAGTCGCGTACGCGATTTGTTCAAGACGGCCAAAGACCAATCGCCCTCGATCATCTTCATCGACGAAATCGATGCGGTGGGGCGGCAGCGTGGTGCTGGCTTGGGCGGCGGACATGACGAACGGGAACAGACCCTGAACCAGATTCTCGGCGAGATGGATGGTTTCGGTGGCGCTCACGCAGTGATCGTGATCGCCGCAACGAACCGTCCGGACGTCTTGGATCCCGCCTTGCTTCGCCCTGGTCGTTTTGACCGTCATGTCACCGTCGGGCGTCCGACGATGAAGGGACGCGAAGAAATCTTCAAAGTTCACGTTCGTGATGTGCCGCTGGGTGACGACGTGGACCTGCATCGATTGGCCGCAGGAACGGTTGGATTGACCGGAGCTGATATTCGCAACATGGTCAACGAAGCCGCTTTGTGGGCCGCTCGTGGTGACAAGAAAATCGTTGAGATGAGCGATTTCGATTACGCTCGCGACAAGATTTTGATGGGAGCGAAACGCGAAGAGGTTTTGCTCGACAGCGAGAAGGAGAAAACCGCTTACCACGAAGCCGGGCATACACTGACGGCGTGGCATTTGGAAGGATCGCACATTGTCCACAAGGTGACGATCATCCCGCGTGGGCGGGCATTGGGTGTGACCCAGTATGTGCCGAACGAAGATCGTTTGAGCATGAGCAAGAAGGAACTCGAGCACCAACTGATCGTTTTGCTTGGGGGCCGTGCGGCCGAAAAAATCATCTACACCGAAACGTGTGTGGGGGCGGAAAACGACTTGGAACGTGCCACCAGCATCGCTCGCCGGATGGTCACGCACTGGGGAATGAGTCCCAAGATTGGGCCGGTCAGTTACAAAACCAGCGACGAAGATCCGTTTTTGGGCCGTGAAATTCACCAGCAGCGTCAGTTCAGCGAACACACGCAGGAACTGATCGACGAAGAGGTGGCGCGTATTCTGATGGAAGCGGACCAGAAGGCGGAGCAATTGCTGCGAGAGCATCGGGGCCAGTTGGAAACGATCACCCGTGCTTTGTTGGATCGCGAAGAGCTGAATGAGGTTGAGTTGACCGAATTGATCGGACCATCGATTCACAAACGCTTGGGCGACGAAGACGGCAAGGTCGAACAGATCATGGCGCCGGAAGGTGCCGCTGAGAGATCACCCAACACTTCCGCACGACGCGAAGATTGACCCTTGGCGAAGAAGCGACGCGGAAATGTCCGAGCGAACTTTCGTAAGAAGCACCAAGGCCGTGTTCGGCGTGGTGATTTGACTCGTGATTTTCATGAAGGTGATTCGCAAGACGACGCTGTTCAATCCGAACGGCTGACAGGCAAAGGCGAGTTGACTCGCAAACGCACCATTCAGGGTGCCGATGCGTCACCCGAGTCGGCCGCTGGGATGCATGTGCAGTTATCGGTCGACGAAGACAAAATGCAGCAAGGCCGAGTGCTGAGTGTGCATGGATTGCAAAGCAAGGTCTTGGGAGACGACGGCGTTCTGTACGCGTGTGCCGTTCGGCAGGTGTTGAAGTCTCTCAGCACCAGCCAGCGAAACGTGATTGTCGCAGGTGACCGCGTGTGGTTTCGGCCGGAACTCCGCGATGGCGTGTCATTGAAATCCGAAGCCGACGGAATGATCGAGCGGGTCGAACCGCGAACGGGAATGATCAGTCGGACCAGTCGCGGACGGCAGCACGTTTTGGTCGCCAACATCGATGCGATGTTGATCATCGCCAGTGCGGAACAACCGGGGATCAAACCTGCGTTGATCGATCGCATGATCTTGACGGCGCATCAGTGTGAGATCGAACCAATCGTGATTATCAACAAGGTGGACTTGATCGATTTGGTTGAGTTGCAGCCACTCATTGGCGTCTATTCAGCGCTCGGCTATCGCGTTTTGCCCACGTCGGCCGAAACGGGACAAAATGTTGAATACCTGCGTGCTTTGCTGAAAAACCGCCAAACCGCACTGGCGGGGCAAAGTGGGGTGGGCAAAAGCAGCCTGCTCAATGCCGTCCAGCCCGGTCTGGGGTT
The DNA here is from genome assembly GCF_043100905.1 of Rhodopirellula sp. JB055. Classification (NCBI taxonomy): domain Bacteria; kingdom Pseudomonadati; phylum Planctomycetota; class Planctomycetia; order Pirellulales; family Pirellulaceae; genus Rhodopirellula; species Rhodopirellula sp. JB055. The sequence continues at coordinate 25,746 of NZ_JBICHO010000132.1, forward strand.
GGCGATCGGTGCCGTCAGTTCTGACAACGACAAGGGAAAACACACCACAACGGCCTCACAATTGATTCCTCTGGCCGACGGCGGCGCGGTTTTCGACACCCCTGGGATCCGGCAATTCCAATTGTGGGACATCAGTGCCAGTGAGGTGGCGGGGTTAATGCCCGATCTGCGGCCCTACGTCAGCGGTTGCCGCTACCCGGACTGCCTGCATTTGGCCGAAGACGACTGCGCGGTGAAAAACGCAGTGGCGGACGCCCGGATCGATGCCCGACGCTATGATGCGTACTGTCATTTGTTGGAAGAAGAGCTCATGTAATTGCCGCGCAAAATTCGCGAGCTTTTGGGCTCTGGAGAGTGGTTCGGTCATGACAGCGGTTCAAAATCTGCGAAACTGCAGTGGTGATTCAAATTCATTGTTGATTGCAACCCGAGATTTCACCAGGAAATCTGTGCCTGCCGTCAACTACCTGAGGACGAGGTTGAAATGTTCGAAATGGAATCTGAGTTATCATTGAATCAGCCATCCGAAACCAATTCCCAGGCGGGCGCCGCTTTCGCGAAATCGGTCGATGAAACGACTCCATCACTCGAAAGCAATCGCGAACGAAGCGAGACGATGAACGGCGGAACAACGAAGAAGAAACGGGGGGCAAAACCCAAGCCTCACGAAAGTAAACTCTACGACAACCTCGTGCCGGCTTATCAGGCACTTTGGCCAGCGGTTGCGCGTCGTCGTATCGTAAAAAACGTTGATTCGCTCAACATTCCTTCCGGAGCGGAAGTTTTGGAAGTCGGCGTGGGCACCGGATTGTCATTGGACGCCTATCCGGATCACGCGAAAGTGACCGGCGTCGATCTGTCAGAATCCATGCTGGCAGAAGCAGAGGAACTGATTGAGCAGCGTGGTTGGGATCACGTGTCTGTTCAACCGATGAACGCCGAAGAGCTGACGTTCCCGGATGCTAGTTTCGATTTGGTGACCTCTTTTCACACGATCAGCGTCGTATCACGTCCTGATCGAATGATGCGTGAACTTGTGCGTGTGTGTCGTCCAGGTGGTAAAATTCTTGTCATCAATCATTTCCGTAGCCCCAACCCGTTGATTGCTCGAGTCGTTGACTCGGCTGGCAGTTTGACTCGGCATTTGGGATGGCGCACGGATTTGAACATGGAAGAATTGCTCAACGAATTGCCCATTCAGGTCACGCGATGCGAGAAGTCCAACCCACTGTCACTGTTTCGAGTTCTGATCGCCGAGCGGAAAGCCTGATTGGCACCGCGGACCGGTTGAAACGCCGGACGTTCTTGCAGGCCACCGCCGCGGCGAGCGCTGCTGCGTTTTCTGGACTGGCTTCCTCATCACCCGTTCACGCTCGTGGGCCGATTGAACGCAGCGGTCCAGCGAGATTCCGAATCGGAATCGCTGGCTATTCGCTCCGCCCCTACTTCCGCTACATGAAGGGCAAGGAGCAGAAGTTTCAATTGATTCCCGAGGACGTTTCGTTTTCCAATCGCGATCTGTCCGGCGGTTTGACGCAAGTCGATTTCTTGGACTACTGCGTCGCGATGGGGGTGGAAGCGGCGGAGTTGACCGGGTATTTCATGACGCCGGGGCCCGATGGCTTCCCCACCGTGGAATCCTTGTTGGAACTGCGACGCCAGGCGTTCACACGCGGGGTGGTCATCAGTGGAACGGCGATTGGCAATAACTTCACCGTTGGTCCAGGCGAGCGGTATGAACAAGAGGTCCGCGATGCGATGCGTTGGATCGATTTGGCTGCGGCATTGGGGGCTCCCCACATACGTTTCTTCGCTGGAACGGCCGCCCAATTGGCCAAGACACCGACTCGAATGGACGAAGCCGTCGCTGCGGTCAATCGTTGTGCGGAACATGCGGCACAAAAGGGCGTATTCTTGGGCGTCGAAAATCACGGGCAGCTCAGTGCCGCCCAGATGTTGGAGATCATGGAACGCGTCGATTCACCATGGGTTGGCATCAATCTCGACACCGGCAATTTCATTTCCGACGACCCATACGGCGATTTGGAACGGTGCGCTCCGTACGCTGTGAATGTGCAAGTCAAACCGGTCACCAAGTCTTCGTCCGGGAAGAAGTCACCGACCGACTACAAACGCCTTGCGAAGATTTTGCGTGACTCCGGCTACCAAGGCTACGTGGTCATGGAGTACGAAGACGCCGATGTTCTCGAGGCTCTTCCAAAGCACTTGGCGGAACTGAAGTCGGCCTTGGCCTGAGAGGCAGTGTGATTGCAGCGGAAAGCTGAGTTTCCGCAGATTCAACTGAGCGGTTTGGCAACGGCTTCTACCAGCGCGTTGCGGATGGATTCCTGTCGTTCAGGGTTTGTGATTGGTGAACCATCCAAATTGGTCACGTAGAAGACGTCGGCGGTTTGATCCAAGTGCGTGTCAATTTTCGCGAACTGAATCACGACGTCCAATTGCGACAACGTGCCTGAAACATCAGACAGCAAACCAGGGCGATCGTAAGTGAACATCGACAGGATCGTTTGGTGATCAAACGTGTCGTTGTCAAACACAACCTTGGTTGGCAACAGCAGTACGCTGGATGGTTCTTTCGCCCCTTGTGTCTGCCAAACGCGTCGCGGGGTCGGCATGATGGAATCAGGATCATCGAGCGCTTGGGTCACGACTCGGCAGACCTCTTCAATTCTTGCGTCCGGGCTGCGTTGATTCAAATCCGGATCGGTCACCCAGAATTGATCCCAGAGCAAATCTTCGCCAACGGTCTCCACGTTGGCTCGCATGATTGACAGCCCGCACGCACTGAACGCAGCCGTGATGCGTGCAAACACACCGACCCGTTGTTCGCCTAGACGAAGCACGATTGTGTAGCGAACGGCGGACGCGGCGGGGTCGATTGCACCGGTGCAGAAACACCCGGGATGTTCGCTCAGCCAGGTGCCGACTTGATGCATTTCGTGAATCAGGTCATCCGTGGAATGTTGACGCAGCAACGACAGAGGCATGTCGCGGGCAAATTCCATCAAAGACGGGTCGAGCTGCATGTCGGAGAGTGCTCCCATCGCCTGTTCCATTTTGGAATCCAACTCCGCTTCGTTTTCGCCGGGCAGATTTCCTGTTTCGAAGTAGCGACGGGCTCGAAGATAGAGGTCTTCGATCAGTCCCATTTTCCAGTCGTTGAGGACGTCTGGACCAACGGCTTGCAGATCCGCCACGGTGTGAATCAGCAACAATTCCAAGCGAGCGATGGACCCCACTTCTGCGGCAAATTTGTGGACGACTTCCGCGTCGTTCAGGTCATGACGAAAGGCGACTTCGTTGATCAACAAGTGTCTGTGAATCAGCCACTGCAATGTGTCTTTGTCGTCGGCGGACAGGTGGAACAGGTCGGCGACCTCTCCTGCGATTCGGCGGCCGACTTCACTGTGGTCCTCTTCGTATCCCTTGCCCAAATCGTGAATCAGCAAAGCGAGGTGAAGCAGTGTTTTGTCTTTCAGGCGTCGGTACCGCCGCCCCATGGAGGTTTCCGCCTCCAACAAATCCGTGGCGGCTTCGACCGCCCGAATGCAGTGTGCATCGACCGTGTATTTGTGATAGGCGTTGAACTGCAGCAGCCCACGACAACGCCCCATCGCAGGAATCAGTTGATCCAGGATTCGCAGTTCATGCAGACGGCGCAGCAACGACGCCAACCGGCCTGGGTTGCGAAGCAAATCCATGAACGCGTCGACGGCGAGTTGGTCCGGCGGGGCTGGTTCTCGATCCTGCATGGATTTGCGGATCGCTTGCCAAGTGGGGTGAGCGATTCGGCGGGAATGTTCGTTGGCCAACTGGATCAGTCGTAGCACATCGGGCAGACTTCGCGAAAACGCTTCCAACGCGCTGGGTTTGACCCAAATGTGCGTGGGCCCCATCCGGATGTTTTCGTCCACTCGGCGTGAGATCACACTTTCCAACGCGCCCGCGGCTCGGGAACGAATGCGAGTGTCATCGTGGAAGTACGCGGCCACGTATCGAACGCCACGCGTGTGGTCGAAGTAATCCTGCATGAAGTCTTCAACCGGCAAGACCCCGGAACGACCTTGGTATCCCCAATCTTCGGCGATATCCAACTGAGTAGGGCGGTCCAAGACATCTTGGGCGCGTCCGGTGCGAAAGTGCAATTCGTGACGCAGTCGCAACATGAACGCATGAGCGCGACGCAGCGTGCCGTAGTCCTCGTCTGACAAAGCGTTGAGCTTGTTCAGTTGTTCCAGGTTGGTTGCGCCGTAGGTTGCGAAACCGAGCCAGCGAACCAATTGAATGTCACGCAGCCCACCGCGAGAACGCTTGACGTTGGGACGGAGCAAGTAGTTTGTCTCGCCCCATTTCTGTCGTTCTTCGCGGCGGGCCATCAAGGCTTGGTGATTCAAATAATTGCGTCGCCGGCGTGCTCCAGCTCGAAACCGGTCGAAGAACCGATCAAAAGTTTGCTCGCTGCCAAAACACAATCGTGATTCGGTGAGGGATGTGTAGATTTTCGCATCGGCCCAAGCCAAGGTGCTGCATTCGCGTGGCGTGCGAACGGAGAATCCGCAATCAATACCGGCGTCGGTGACATCACGTACGAAGGTGCTGGCCACTTGGGCGGCCGCCGCTGCGCTTCGCCGAGTCGTCAGCAGCATCAGATCGGCATCGCTGTAGGGCGACAGGTCACGTCGGCCGTAGCCGCCGTGCGCCACCAAGCTCAGTTGAGAAAGCTGCGACGATTTGATGGTTTGGGAGGCGCGCTCCAGCGAGGCCTGCCAAATTTTCTCGATGACATCGTCATAGAGATCTGTCAGCGCGGTCGCCGTTTGAACACTGGGCAAACCGGCTCGAAATCGAGACTCGATACGACCGCGTCCATCGTTCAGTCGGTCACGGCATTGCCGAGCCAACGAAGGGAGTGAACCAGAGGACGCCATCAAGCAAACTTACAGTGCTTCCTCGCCACGTTCTCCGGTGCGGATTCGGACCGACTCTTCGAGGTTGGTAACAAAGATTTTGCCGTCACCAATTTGGCCGGTCTGTGCCGTTTGCAGAATGGTGTCGATCACCGTTTGGAGGTTGTCGCTGGTGCAAACCACCTCGATTTTGACCTTGGGAACGAAGTCAATGGCGTACTCCGTGCCGCGATAGATCTCCGTGTGACCCTTTTGTCGACCGAATCCGCGAACTTCGCTGACGGTCATTCCGTGAATCCCCTGCTCGGTCAACGCGTTCTTGACGTCTTCGAGTTTGAAGTGACGAACAATGGCTTCGACTTTTTTCACAGGAGCGGCTCCGACAAACATGCGAACAGAGAATTTAAGGGCATTGTACACCCGCCACCACATTGAACCAGACGGGCAACGCGAAGACGAGCATTCTCACGGTTTTTCCCAGATTTGGTCCGGAACATCCTGAATTTGGTTCACCAATCGGGACACGACGAATAACCAGTCGCTCAGGCGATTCAAATAAATGATCACCGAGTCGCTGATCGGGGTTTCAGCCTGAACGGCGTCCGCGAGCGAGATGACTCGCCGTTCGGCTCGACGGCAAACCGCTCGCGAGAGGTGAATATGCGACGCCAAAGCGGATCCTCCCGGCAGAATGAACTGTTTCAGCGGCGGCAACTGTTGTTCTGCGGCATCGATCCAGGATTCCAGACGCTCGATGTGGGGGGGCGTGATGACCTGCAAATCAAACTGGTCGGGATGCGGGGACGCCAGTTCGGCCCCAATCGAAAAGAGTTCGTGTTGGACTTGCACAATGCAGTCGTGCAGTTCGCTCAGAGCGGTTTTTGCATCGGTTGAATCGGTGGTGGATTGTTCCAGTGCCGAGCGAACTTGCCCCAACGCCGCGTTCAGTTCGTCCACGGTCCCATACGCTTCGATGCGAGTGTCATCCTTTGCCACCCTCGGCCCACCAAACAAACCTGTGGTCCCCGAGTCGCCTGTGCGAGTGTAGATTTTCATGATTGGTCGAGTGAGAAGGGTGCGAAAGCGAGAAGGCGGTCGCGAAAAGGTTTCGCGATTTGGGGCCCGAACCGGTGTGGCATTGGAGCAAGATGGCAAGCGAGAAGAAAGATCCGGAACTTCCGAAAGTGTGTGCAGCCGGCGTGTTGGTGATGACCCGTGAACCGTCGCCGCATTTTTTGCTGATGAAACATCCTGATCGCTGGGATTTGCCCAAGGGACACTGCGACGAAGGCGAAGACTTTTTGATGGCCGCCAAACGGGAACTCGAAGAAGAGACCGGCATCGCGGCGAAGGACTGCGAGTTTGATCCGGATTTTCACTTCGACCTGCACTACCCAGTCACGTATCGCAATCGGCGCGGGCAAACGTTCGAAAAGCACGTGCGATACTTTTTGGTGTTCTTGCCCCAAGTCGTTAAAATTGAATTGACCGAGCACGAGATGTCTCGCTGGTGGCCCTGGTCACCACCGCACCAGATCCAAACGCAAACCATCGATCCGTTGCTGGCCGCTGTAGCCGAACACTTGGCAGCAAAACGGTCGGACTGAATCCCGTCGCGTTGTCGGTTGCGTTGCGTCGCTTGTGCTGTATTTCATTCTCTTCCAAACGTGCCTTCATGCGATTCATCGCTTCTCATCGCCTTTCGCATTTCTTGATCGTTGTCGCGTGGTGCACGTGTGCGGCGTCCAACGCTGACGCGCAAGAACAACGGGCTCGTCCGCCCAAGTTTGATGCCGACGAAGTTTCGCGAGTCTTCTTCGCTGATCCGTCAACCGCGTTTCGAGGCGAGCGACCGTCGCTGGCGAATCTTCGCGACTCGGGAGCCGAGAAAGCGATGGCACATGCGGAGGCGGCCGCCGAGGAAAGCTCGGGCGGTGGTTCCGAGTGGGCGAGTTTGGTCTCGCCGCCGTCGCTGGAAGACGAGATCAAACGAATCAAGTTGCGATACGACTCTGTCATCACCACTCCGGGAGCCTTCAACGGTGGTGGCTATCAAGACGCGCGATTGAATTTGACCGTGTTGGCGACGTTGTTCGCTGTCGTGTCCGACCATAAAGAGGACGTGCGTTGGAAATCCGATGCCCACACGGCTCGAGACGTGATGGCGCGAACGGCTCGCAACAGCGCGGCGGGATCGACCCAGGTTTACAACGAGGCCAAGCTTCGCAAAGCCGATTTGCAGGATCTGGTCAGCGGTGCTGGCATCACAGCGACACAAAAGTCTGAAAAGATCAACGAGTGGCACATGATCGCCGATCGCTCGCCGTTGATGGAATACGCGGAGGAACTGCTCGACACGCTAGGCGATCACACTCGCGACGCAGCGACGACGCAAGAGAACCTTGATGCGGTCAAGCGAGAGTCGGAGCTGCTGGCAATGTTAGGCGAAGTCTTGATCCAAGAGGGCATGGATGACTACGACGACCCTGACTACGCCGAACTGAGTCAAGCGATGACGACCAGTTCACGAGGTGTGGTCAGCGCGATCGAGCGACAAGATTGGGACGGCGTCCGCGCCTCCGTCGGTGACGTGTCACAAAGTTGCGCGGCCTGCCACGAACAGTATCGCTGATCTGTTTCAACCTTGTTGCTGGCTTGGATCGCAAATGATTTACCAAGTTTCTCAACGAGTCCCTGGAAAAAAGTGGCGAGGCACCGTTTAATGACGGCCGCTTGGGGTGAGTCTGGAACTGTCGTTGATGGGATCACGCCGAGCCCGCTTTCTGAGTTCCATTCCCCCGCGAGACGAACGCCCCGACTGCCTTGTGAAAAAGATCCGCAAGTTTCTAGAAGTCTTCGGACAATCGTCTGGAAAGTGGATCGTGCTGGCATCCATGGTGGGTGTCTTGTCCGGCTTGGGGGCGATTGTCTTTGACCGCCTGGGCAGAGTGGTTGTGCGATTCGCGATGGCTCATTTCACTGGCTACGCGCCGATGGAAGCTGCCGGCGAACAGGCGGTCGTCATGCCTCCTGACTCGGTGTTCTCGCCTTGGATGTTGGTCCTGGTCATGACGCTGGGCGGGTTGGTTTCCGGGGCGATCGTACACTGGTTCGCTCCCGAAGCAGAAGGCTCTGGTGCGGATGCGGTCATCGATGCGTTTCACAATCACCGGGGGAAAATGCGGGCCCGGATTCCTGTCGTGAAAACCATTGCGTCCGCGATCACGCTTGGCACCGGTGGATCGGGCGGACGGGAAGGTCCGATTTCGCAGGTCGGGGCGGGATTGGGAGCCGTTCTGGCTGACCGTTTAAAATTGTCCCCGCGAGATCGCCGGATCCTGATGGCGGCTGGGATGGGAGCCGGCGTCGGAGCCATTTTTCGGGCCCCGTTGGCTGGCGCCGTTTTCGCCGCGGAGATCCTGTACAGCGATTCTGACATGGAAGCCGATGTGATCGTTCCTTCGGCGACGGCGTCCATCGTGGCGTATAGTCTGTTCACGCAAACATTGCCGATCGAGTATCGGTATCTGCCATTGTTCGGCAACGATCTGCATCACACCCTGACATCACCGTTGGAGTTGTTGGCGTATGCGGTGTTGGCGATCGCGGTCACCATTGTCGGGGTGATCTATGTCAAGTTGTTTGCTGGAACACGTCAGCGATTCCTGGACTTGCCGCTGTGGCCGCATGTCAAACCCGCCATCGGCGCGATGCTGGCTGGATTGGTGGGAATCGGACTGTTCCGAATGGTTGGCAACAACATGCACGCATTGGGTGTTTTGGGAACCGGGTACGGCACCCTGCAAATGGCGGTGACGCACGCAGCAGAACTCGGCATTCCCATGTTGTTGATCATTGTGTTTGCCAAAATCGTGACCACCGCTTTGACGATCGGATCCGGTGGTTCCGGAGGTGTGTTTGGTCCTTCGATGGTCATCGGTGGCTGTCTCGGCGCCGCGATTGGACTCGGGTTTCAAGCCATGTTTCCTGGGGTGGTCACTCAGCCCGAGGCCTACGCCGTGGTTGGCACGGCGGGATTTTTTGCTGGTGTTGGGCGAGCCCCTATTTCGACCATCATCATGGTGCGTGCACTCACGGGGGACTTTGGATTGTTGGTGCCCACCATGCTGGTGACAACCCTCAGTTTTGTGATGTGCAGTCGCTGGCGTTTGTATCAGTGGCAAGTCCCCACACGAATGGATTCGAAAGCCCACCGAGGTGACTTCATCGTTGACGTGCTCGAAGGTCTGAAGGTTGGCGACGTGTTCGATCCCAATCGCAAGGTCTTGCTGATTCCGGAGGCCACCACGCTCGACGAAATCGTTCACTGTCTGGCGGACAATCAGCAGCACTATTTCCCTGTCGTGGATGACCAAAAACGAATTGTGGGAATCTTCAGTGACGACGACGTACGCACTTATCTGTACAACGATTCCATTTGGCGTTTGGCGGTGGCCAACGATGTGATGACCACCGAGTTGGTCAGCGTCACACCGGAGGATGACTTGAACACGGCACTCAAACGATTCACGTCCTTGAACTTGGAAGAGTTGCCGGTGGTGGATGTCCACGAACCAGGAAAATTGCTTGGGATGTTACGCCGCAAAGAGACCATCTCGGCCTACAACCGACGTTTGGTCGAACACAAGCAAACGGCGGAAGAGTCCTGAGCAGGCTATTGATTTAGTGGCTCTTCCGCCGAATCGGTGGGTGAAAACGTTTTGAGACCCGGTTGAGTGGGGCCGTGCGTCGACCTTTTGAAGTTGTGCTTTTCTCAAAACCCGAAGCGTCAGCGAGGGAAAAACAATGTTGACTTCGCCTCGCTGACGCGTCGGGTTATGAAAAAACAATGCCTCACGCAAACGCGCAACTTCAAAACTGACCGGCGTGTTGATTTAGTTTTTTCTTGGACGAATGGGGGTGGTTCCCCCCTTTACCCCCGTTCGCTCCAGACACAACGCGACCCCATTTAATTTTTGAGGGATCGGCTGGCTAGAGGGAACGGGTGGGATCGAAGACTACGCTGTCGAGACCCTCGGCGGCGGGTCACTTCCACTGCGGATCAGTCCAAGTAAGCGGTGGAGATTGAAAGCCGCACACAGCCAACGCCATTCGTTACTCACGCGTTCCAGCCCACGCGTCAGAAAACGCCGGGCTCCGAAGTGTCCCTTGATCATGGCGAACGGACGCTCGCTGGGATGACGACGGCGTGAGTACCTCTTCTGCGCCGAATCAGTGCTCATCTTCTTCGCGTGAGCGATCCGCTTGGATTCGTGTTGTTCGTGGCTGATCTGACGCGACTTCGTTTTGCCGCTGAAGCAACGTTCCGCCAGCGGGCAACCCGCACAGTCCGACGCGTCGGCTTTGTAGCGAAATTTAATTCGCTTGCGGCCATTTTCGATTTGGCTGGTCTTGTTCGCGTAAGGCAACTGCTTGCCTGCTGGGCAGTAGTAACAGTCCGCCTCGGCGTCGTAGACGAAAGCGTTCTTGTTGAACTTAGTCGACTTCGTGCCGTCTTTTTTCTTCGTCGTGGTCGTCGGCAGTCGCTCGATGTCGGTCTCGGCCACCGGCACGCTGGGGTCTTCGCGAACGGCCGGATTATCGGGGCCGCCGCCCAGCTTGATCGGCGAATAGAGATCGATGCCGGCTTCTTCACACTGCGCCAAGTTCTCACCGCTGCTCATCAAGCCGTCGGCCAGCATTTCGCCGGGAACTTCGCTCAGGCCGAAGGACTCTTTGACATCTTCGGCCGCCTTGATCATTTCTTTGTCTTCGTTGGCCTCGGCGATCACGCCTTCGCTAACGATGATCCCGCTGTCGATGTCGACGGTCGCGTGTGGCGTGTAATTGGGCGCGTAGCCACCTTCCTTGTTGGGCGTCAACCGCGACTCGGGGTCGGTGATGGGAATGCGGGCGGGCACCTTCTCGCCTTTGCCGCTGAGTCGCTTGATCTCAGCCAGAGCGGCGTCGACTTTCTTGCGACGACGATCGACATCGGCTAGTTCTTCGCTGAGCTGATGGTTGCTACCGGTACCCAAAAGCTCTTGGTCTTGCTCATCAGCGGCAGCAGTTTGGGCTTCGAGCTGTTTGAACTTCGCTTCCAGTTCCGCTTTCGCTTTGCGAAGCTCTTCGGGCGTTCGCGTGCCGGTCTTGCGGTTATTGGCCCGCATCCGAGTGCCATCGAATCCCAGCGAAGCGAGTGGCAAATGGCCAAGATCGCGAGCCACTAAAACGATCTGGACGAAGAGCTCTTTGAGCTGGTCAGTGTTCTTTCGACGAAATTCGCTGATGGTCGTGTAATCGATGGTCCGTCCTTCGACAAGCCAACGAAAGTCATTGCGAACGGTGAGTGCTTCTTCGAGTGAACGCGAGGAGCGTAGCCGGCACAGGATGCCGTAGAGGATCACGCTGGCGATGACGCGAGGATGGATCGGCGGTTGTCCGATGTGTCCGTTGTAAAGTCGTTCCCAAGCGGACCAATCGAGCCGACCGAGAATGGCATCGATCATCCGCACGGTGTGATCGTCCGGGATAACCTGGTCGAGCCGTTCGGGAAATAGAACGATTTGATCGCGAGCAAGCGGCGGGGCAGAAAAGTTTGTCATCCATGGGGCTCCATGGACAATAGAATAGCGCAAGATCAAAATCGCGATACAGGACTAAATCAACACGCCGTGACGCTTCGGGTTATGAAAAAGCTGACGCTTCGGGTTTTGAAAAAGCTGACGCTTCGGGTTTTGAGAAAAACGCGACTTCAAAACTCCAGTGCTGGGGCTCACACCGCTCCGCTTTTTTGGTGCGGTTGGTTTCATCGCGCAGAACCTGAAGCGCGGGCAGGCTGCGATGATATCGAGAGATTCCAACATGCGGAGTCTCGGTGTTGGCTGGTTCGTTCCCTCACTCACCTTCAAATAAATCTTGCAGGTCCAGCCTCGCGGTGGGTTGGATCGACGGAGAGGCTGAATCGCCAATCTGAAAGATTTCGCGATGGTTGTATGCCTTGCCGGTTGGCTCACGCATCACGTGCAGTCGCTGGTGTGATGCATCGACGACCCAGTACTCGGAGAGTCCTGCCTCGGCGTATAAGTCAGCTTTTTCGCCCAAGTCATACTGCAAGCTGGAATCGGCCACCTCAATCGCGAGAACAACATCACTCACTCCAGGATGTCGGTCGCGGTAGCGTCTGCGATGGATCCAGAACACGTCTGGTTCGGGACGACTGCCCACTTCAGGCATGTTCACGCCAGACTGATCGGTTACAAGAAATGCGGAGCGATCCGCCTGATCGTGAGACCAATCAAGTAAGTACATGATCAAATCCCCGTGAACCGGTCCTGCTGGATTCGTTTGGCGCAACTCCCCACGAATCAATTCGATGTGTCGGTCCATACCGACGAATGCTCCCGCAGCAATCATCCGGTCGTATTCTTCGAGTGACAATTGCAGTGCCGTACTCATCTCGCTCGTTCTCCTTTCACACATCCGACAAAACCCTGCCTGCTATTGCAACGTCGAGGAGGAAGCCAAGGCGGGAGTGATGCCGGACAGACGTATGCGACTGGGCCGGGCATGAGAAAAGGTGCGCACTCCCCTCCCCGGAATTCTCGCTGAACGCTCGCATTCCGACCCTCCCCAACTGCGTTCAGGAGGGTGAATTCAACCTTGCGATGCACGGCATTTGTAAATTGCATTGTCTCTGTCATGGGCGGTGTTCTACAGAACATTGCTGGATCGGCACTTTGGCGGGCGGATTCGAGTTCGCCGCTGATCCGCTAAGCTATTGGAAACGAAAACACGCTTCTCTTTGAAGATTCTTGATGCTGCCGCACTCTGAATATGTTGAACAAGCGTACTTGTTCGATCTGCTACGACAACGCATCGCTGAGCAAACCCCGATGCAGGAGTTGCTGGAGCAGCTACGGCACGAGCTGCTTGCGACCACTCGGTTGCCGATGGCGATCGAGTTCATGCTGACGGAACTTCGGCACACCGGTTTGATGGGGCCGGCGATGGAGAGATTGTCGCACTACTTTTCGCCCTTTCAGACTTACCTCGTCACTGAGTCGGAAGAAGAGGCTGGGCGATTCACCATTCACTTAGCACTGCAAATCTTGCAGGCCGATGCGAAGTTGCGTTCTCAATTCAGTGAGCAGATGGAAGCGATTGAGTCGGATTCTGTGCTGGCCGTATCGGCAAGCTCGAGCCAGCGCGGGCCGACCACACCAGAAGCGATCTTGCAGCATGGTCGCTGCGGCTTTTTCTTCTTCCAGTTCGAGGCGCTCTCACGAAATCGATTGGGGTATGACGCGGGTTTATTGGCAATGAGTCAGGATCCGATTTACGACCAATCTTGGTCTCAGTGGTTGCTGAAGTTGCGAGCTCAGGTGGGGTTGGTTGATTTGGCGGACTTGTTGTTTTTGAGCAGCGACGAGTATCGCCGTCGGTTGGTGGAAGCTGACCAAGACGTCAGCGAGAAAGGGCCGTTTCTATTTGGCGAAAAAGAAGGTCGCATTGCGCTCGCGAACCGTCGCAAAGACCCGGTGTATCTGTTTGGCGCGATGCAGCGGCACCTTGGTTATCCGCCGGTGCCTCGACCTGTTCGAGTGACAGAAGATCGCGACACCATCCCGCAATTGCTCCGGCGCATCGAACGTTTGGAATCACGTTTGAAGTTGATGGAGCAAGAGCAGAAGCAAGAGCTGGATATCAGCAAGTTTTACGAGAAGCCGAGCTGAAACGGATGCTGGGGCGTTCAGTCGGAGTCAGTGCGCACAACAATCGCATGGTGATGTCCGATCCTGACTGCCAACTTGCTTAAAGTATGACCCAGCGGCTTTCGTCGGCGTCGCTGCGGCGCAGTGCGTCGAGCACTTGTTGAGTCTTGACCGCGATGTCGGATGAGCGTGCTTCGATTCGCCCTTGCAGAACTTCATCGGCAAAGTGTCGGAACATGCGGACTTCTTGTGAGTCGGCTTCACCACTGGCGTGTTCCGTGACGCCGTGTTGGCGAGTGTGTTTGCCAAAGTTCCAGCGGCAGTTGTCGATGAACAGTTCGTGCTGGTGGGTTTCCCAGCTCGATTCCGATCCGTTGAATGGCAAGACGAAGTCATTCAGCGTCACGTAGCCGCGGTTGCCAGAGAGCGTTGCGGTTTGTTGGTTGACGGAAAAGAACGAGCAGAAGAAGCCTGCAGTCAGCCCATCATCGAACCGCATTTCGCCTTGGAATTCACCGGGCACTCGCCCTTCGTCGAGACGCACGGTTGATTGACCGCTGACAGAAACGGGCAGTCGATCTCCTGCGGCCCAGAGTGTGAAGCGGATGCAGTACCAGCCCAAGTCACCAAGTGCGCCGTGCGGTTCGAGTTCAGCGTTGGCGCGAATGTTGGCTTCTGCAAACGAGTCATCACCGCAAAATGAAAAGTGCGTTTGGATTCGTTTTAGGTCACCAAACGCGGCCGGGTCGGTCAGCGTGTGTTTGAGT
>NZ_JBICHO010000133.1:0-16009 GCF_043100905.1 Rhodopirellula sp. JB055
ACCGGTTGGATGTTGGCGGGCTGTTTCGGTTTCGCCACTCGCTTCGGAACAGCATCTTGCTTTGCAGGAACAGGCGTCGACGTGGTCGATTCTGTTGCCTTGACGGGTTGATTCACCTTGGTCGTCTGAGCCACCGTGGTCGTCTGAGTCGGTTTGGTCGCCTGAGTCGGTTTGGTCGCCTGAGTCGACTCGGCTGAGAGGGTTTGTTTGGCAGATGAAGTCTCCTTGGCCGGTGTCGCAATGTCCCTGGCAGGTTGCGGTTTCTCTTCAACAGGTTGCTCCACCTTGGCAGCCACGGCAGGAGTCGCGGTGGCAGCAACGTTGAGTGCCTGAGAAAATTGTTCCACGCTCGCGAATCGAGCACGAGGGTCCGCGGCCAAAGCGGCTGCCAACACTCGACACAGCGGATCGCCTGTGGCTCCCTGTTCAACCGCAATGGTCAGCTCAACCGGCAACGTGTTTCGATCGGGTCCCTCAAACGCTGGCCGACCGTGTCGCAACTCGAACCCCAAACATCCGAGCGAGAAAACATCGTCGGCGATGCCGGGAACGTGATCGCGAGGATTCGCCAGCCTCTCAGGAGACCAACTCGACGGATTTGACGGCGATGAATCCAACCAAGCATCTCGGTCGACGGTGACATCTTCGATCGAAAAGTTTGCCAACGCCGCAAAGGGGTCACGAAGCAAACACCATGGTTTGGCACCGCTGACCCAAATGCGATCGAAATGGATCCCGCCATGCACCAACCCTTTCGCGTGCATTGCGGCAATCGCATCGCAAAGAGAACTCAGCCCCGCGACGGTTTGCTGGACCGAACAAGCTTCCTTGGGTGGGTTCAGGCAATTGCCTGCGGCCATCGGACTGAACAAACCAGCGAAATCGCGACGGCCGCCGATAGGCTCGCCGAGCGGACCGTTTCGAACGGGAATGATCTCGAGCGGCTGCAACGAGGGATGCGTCAATTCCGCGTGGGCGCGAAGACTCGCGGCAGCTTCCGCAGGCAAACCAGCCGGATCGATTTGCCGCAAAAACCCCGTGACCTTGTTTTCAGCGTTCTGCGCGGAGTCGCAAATCACCGACTGCCAGTGAGAGAACGGGAAAGGTGCCGTTTTATCCGCCGCAACCAGTGTCAGCGGCGCGATCCGCAGAACTGGCGTGTTGGGAAAATCCGTTTCCCAGGTGGCATGCTTCAGCACTCGCGAAAGAGGATCTTTCGCGACGCGGCCGGTTTTGACCAACCAACTCGCCAGCGATGCGGGGTCCGAGGGCGGTTTTCCCCCGTGATCGTTCGCGAAATCGGCCGCCCAAACTGGTGGGACAGAAGCGTCGGCGAGTCCGCTTTGGACCATCCGTTTCCAAAAATCAACAAGTTGCAGCGGCATGGCGACAAGAAGAAGTAACGACAGACCGGATGAACCGGCATCACATAGAACTTTGACCTAGTTTATTCTGTCTGGCACGTCGACACCGGATGCCTTTTCGACGAATGTTCTTCGTCCCGTTGTTTTTCCTGATTCGCAACCTTGTAGAACCCCACCGTTGCCTTGAATATCGTCTACCTGACGACCGAAGCCGTCCCATTCGCAAAAACCGGTGGGCTCGCCGACGTCTGCGGCACGTTGCCCAAAGTGGTTGCTGCCCAGGGCCACCGCTGTGCGGTCATCATGCCCGCCTTCTCGTCCATCGAACGGTCTGCGCAACCGATCGAAACGACGGACATCAGCTTTGCCGTCCCGATGTCAGACCAAAAGCTGATCGGTTGCCGTCTGCTGAAAAGCCACCTGCCGAAGGATCCCAACGACCCAGCCGACTCGGCGGACGTCCCGGTTTACTTCATCGACCAGCCGCAATATTTCCGACGTCCATCGCTGTACGGCGACGCCAACGGCGATTACCACGATAACGCGGAACGATTCATTTTCTATTGTCGCGCCGCGATTATCGCGATGACTCGACTGGGGTACCCGGTCGATATAGTGCACTGCAACGATTGGCAATCGGCGCTGGTTCCCGCTCTGTTGCGAGCCACGTCTGACAATGTTGCAAAGACTCAGCCGATTGCGACGATGCTGTCAATCCACAACATGGCCTACCAAGGCAACTTTGGATTCGATGCGTTCCCCTGGACCGGATTGGGATGGGACCACTTCCGACCAGAATCGTTTGAGTACTACAACCAACTGAACTTTCTCAAAACCGGTGTCGTGACGTCGGATGTGATTTCAACAGTCAGTCCCACGTACGCTCTCGAGATTCAAACGCCAGAATACGGATGCGGTTTGGATTCGATTCTTCGAGGCATCCCACAACCGGTCGAGGGAATCATCAACGGGATTGATACCAACATTTGGAATCCCGAAACCGACCCGCATCTCAATCGCAACTACAGCGTTGCTGATTGGGCCGATGCTAAGATTGATAACAAGCTCGCGTTGCAAGCCGAAGTTGGACTGCCACAAGATCCTGACATCCCACTGCTCGGTCTGATCGGTCGCTTGGCCGATCAAAAGGGATGGGACCTGATCCTTCCTGTCTTGCGAGAACACCTTGCCGAATCGCGACCAACCCAGTGGGTCGTGCTTGGCAGCGGTGATCCCAAAATTGAAGAACAACTGCGTGAGTTGACCGAACAACATCCGGAACAACTTGCCGCCTACATCGGTTTCAGCGATGCGTTGGCCCATCGCATCGAAGCTTCCAGCGACATGTTCATCATGCCCAGCCACTACGAACCCTGTGGGCTCAATCAACTCTATAGCCTTCGTTATGGGACGCCCTGCGTGGTCACCAGAACAGGCGGTCTAGCGGACACGATCGTTGACGCCACCTCCGAAAACATCGCCGCGAATTGCGCATCGGGTTTCCATTTGAACGACAGCAGTGCCGGCGCACTTGACCATGCGATCAACCGGGCACTGCAACTTCGCTATCACTCGCCTGAGAAATGGAAAAATCTTGTCGAATTCGGAATGCAGCAAGATTGGACATGGAGGAAGAGTGCTGACCAGTACATTCAACTTTATGCCCGCACAATTTCCCTAAATCGACGAAGACGATCAAACCCCTGACTTGCTACTAGCGTTTTCGCCCTGAGAGGGGAAAAATGGGGATGCATCTCGATTGCAGACTGCTACATTGCAGGAGAGCAAAGTGAGCGGGGAGTGGAAACCACTCTGCCTTCTTCCCCTAGACCATGAGTCGGTTCGATGAAGACACAACAGTCAGGAGTCAACATCGATCCGCGCCGAACCGCTTTGCACGAAACCTCTCGCACCTCCGAACACGCTGCCCCCGCCCATCAGAGCGAAGTGGACACGCAGAACGTGTCGGACCTGCATACCGCCCGCGACGATTCCGCCTCCAACCGGAATCGTCCATCGGCCAAGAAATCAGATTCCGTCGGCCCGACGTCGGCACGCGCCGAATTGTTAGTCGATCGCTTGGTCGACGCTGAAATCCTGGATCAACCGCGTCAGGATGGCGCCCACGTTGATTTCCCAAACGAATCGCACATTCAAACGGGTCGCTCGCGAAGGGATCCGATCTCCGGCAACTGGACGATTTTCGCTCCCGGTCGCGCTCGTCGTCCCGACCAATTCAAAGCACATCGCCCCAAACCGGACACGTTGATGGATTGTCCGTTCTGCCACGGCAATGAGCATCTGACGCCCGCCTCGGTGTGGTCTGCGAAATTGTCGGAAGACGAAGAGGTTGTTCCGCAGTCAGCCGACTGGACCGTCCGCGTGGTTCCGAATTTGTTTCCGGCCATCAAACCGGAATGCAACGCCGAAACGCCCGCCAGCAACGATGACAGCAACCAAGATTCTCGCATTTCTCGTTTGGCTCAATCCCTGTTCGTCGAAGAAATCGCATCAGGGGGCCACGAAGTCATCGTCGAAGCCGCTCGTCACACCCGGTCCCTGAGCGAACTGAACCTGGCGGAAATCGCACTCGCTTTCTCCGCCTACGCGGCTCGGATGCGTCACTGGCGACAACAACCTGGCATTCAATACATCAGTTTGTTCAAGAACGTTGGCCGCGATGCGGGAGCCTCCCTGCAGCACAGCCACAGTCAACTGATCGCATCGAATCACCTGCCACAATCGGTTCGTGAAGTCAACAATCGCATGCGATCACACTTCGCCAAACATGGACGCTGCTTGCAGTGTGATGTCTTGCAGGCGGAACTGGAAAACAAAGAACGAATCATCCATCAATCCAGTTCCTTGGTGGCCTACTGCCCTCACGCCAGCCGATTCCCGTACCTGATCCGAATCACTTCTCGAGAACACGTGGGTTGTTTCGAAGATTTGTCGGTCTCGATGAATGAGGAAGTCGCCCGCTTGGTCCTGCGATGCGTTCGTTGGCTCGAGGCGGTGATCCCCGGCGTCGCGTACAACATGATGATCCACACCGCCCCTCCAGGGGATCAATGCGATCCAAACACGCATCACTGGAGCCTCGAACTGGCGCCGCGAATTGGTCGCTTGGCCGGTTATGAATTGAGCTCGGGCGGAATGATCAACACCGTCTACCCCGAAGCCGCCGCCGAAGAATTTCGTGCCCAGGCTCGCCGCAGCGATCCGCGCCACGCACTCCGGTAGCCCTCGACCGAGTCCCGCAAGTCGGGTACCTGTCCTGGGCCGCTTTTCGTCGTGCCCCCACCCCAGCTCGCTTGAGATATGATGTGGCTTCCTATGCCACACATCTTGTCCACTGACTCAAGCTTGATCTGACATGAAAAAGCGTTGCTTTATCGCTGCAGCCTTCACATTCGCGGTTTGCCTGCTTCCCACTCTGTCCGCCATTCACGCCGCGGATCACCTCGTCTTCGAGCCCGCCGAAGGCAAAGCCAACGGCAAACACATCGTGCTGATCTCAGGCGATGAAGAATATCGAACCGAGGAATCCTGCCCGATGCTCGGGAAGATCCTCAGCCAAACGCATGGCTTCAAATGCACAGTGCTGTTCGCCATCGACAAAGAAACCGGCGGCATCAATCCGTACCAGATCGACAACATCCCGGGCACGGAAGCACTCAACGATGCTGACCTGATGATCCTGGCGACTCGTTGGCGAGTTCTTTCCGACGATCAACTCGATCCAATTTTGAAGTTCATCAATGCGGGCAAACCGATCATCGCCTACCGAACCGCCACCCATGCTTTCAAAAGCGGGCACTACGGCGACTACGACTGGGCGAACTTTGGAATCAACGTGGTCGGCGAAAACTGGCATTCGCACCATGGCAAACACAAAGTTGAAGGCGGCCGCGCGGTCATCGTAGAAGACAACGCCAACCATCCGATTCTGAACGACGTTGCTGACATCTACACACCTTCGGACATCTACGGCGTTGTTCATCTTGACGAATCCGCGGCCACGGTCTTGCTACGTGGCATGGTGATTCAGCACCTCGATCCAGCCGCCCCGCCGGTCGACGCGAAGAACGATCCGATGATGCCTTTGGCTTGGCTGAAACCCTACGAAGCTCCCTCGGGAAAGACCGGTCAATGCGTGGCCACCACCGCCGGTGCAGCAGTTGATTTCCGCAGCGAAGACCTTCGTCGTTTGATCGTCAACGCCAGCTACTTCCTCACCGGAATGGACGTCCCCAAATCGGCGGACGTTTCGTTCATCGATCCTTACGTGCCATCGTTCTACGGTTTCGAAACCGGAAAGCTGTACCGCGAGCGTGACCTCCGGGTAGAAGAGTTTGACCTCGGTTCATCCGCAACCGTCTTCACCCCCAAAGGCACATTCGCACCTGTCGCTCAGTGACCAGCGTCCCCAACCGCAGCCAGCGGGTTTTCGCTTGAAATTCAGCCATGGACGATGCGACGGAGCGCCCTTCGCACCGCGGAAACCCGCCTCGTGATAGGATCCTTTTCCCCGCGAAACCCGTGAGGATTCCTTTTCAGGAGACAGACACATGTTGGCAATGACTTGGACCGAACGGCTCGACTCCATCCTCGTGGGGCCGATGTGGCCTGCCACCGTTCTGGCCGCGTTGTTTCTGCTGTACGCCCTCGTCTCACTCCTGGGAATTTTTGAGTTTGGCGTCGACGCGGACGCTGACATCGACGTTCCCGATCTAGATGCTCCGGATCTGGCAGGCGATGTCGGCGGCGATTTGGACCTGGACGCTTCCGGCGAACCGATGCACGGCGACTGGTTTGGCGGTGCCGGCGCGGCCACTCTGCGTGCCATGAACCTGGACCGTGTGCCGCTGGTCGTGTGGTTTTCGGTCTTCAGCGTTCTGTTTTGGGTGATCAGCTTTTACCTGTGGTTCGGCTACGACGTGCGGCGTTATGATCCGAATTTTTTGACCAGCGGACTGCTGACGATCCGCAACGGCGTCCTGGGGATCGTGGCGACCAAAATGGCGACTTGGCCACTGCACCGAATTTTGGTTCCGCCGACTGAATTCCACGCCTCCAGCCTGATTGGCGGAACGGCCACCATCGAAACCCGCCAAGCCGACGAATCGTTCGGTCGTGCGCGTTTTGCCACTGATGCGGCCCCTCTGCTGATTTCCGTCCGAACCGGTGGTGAAATCATCCCAAAAGGGGGCCGGGTCACGGTGGTGAACTATGATCAAAGCACCAAAACCTACCTGGTGCGGGCTGATTCTTCGGCTTCGACGTGATTCAGCGCGCCCCGCTGGCTGATATTCCACGCCTGACCAACAGGCAAAATGTTTTCGGGATTCGTCATCGAATCATCCCGCGGTCAATCACTCGAAAGAACACTCATGCTGGTTGCTCTCATCACAGATAGCCTCGCTGCGGACGTGGCGATCATTTTGGTCGGGGGACTCTTCCTCGTCGGCATCGTCGTCGCGCTCTTCTACAAGAGTTACTACGTCAAAGTCGGTCCGGATCGCGCCATCGTGAAATCGGGTTCCGGCGGCGTCAAAGCCGTGACCGGCGAAGGCATGCTGATCATCCCGCTGATCCAACAATACGAGTTCATGGACCTCACGCTGAAAAGCTTTGAGATCCATCGCCAAGGCAGCGAAGGTTTGATCTGCCGCGACAACATTCGCGCGGACATCAAAGTCGCGTTCTTTGTGCGTGTCGACAAAAGCCCCGAAGAAATGAAAGAGGTCGCTCAGTCGATCGGTGCCAAACGCTGTAGCGAACTGGAAACACTGCGTGAACTATTCGACGCGAAATTTAGCGAAGCATTGAAAACCGTCGGCAAGCAATTTGACTTTGTCGATCTGTACGACCAACGCGACAAGTTCAAAGAAGAAATCCTCAAAGTCATCGGCACCGACCTCAACGGTTACCGACTCGACGACGCCGCGATCGATTACCTGGAACAGACACCGTTGGACATGCTCAGTCCAACCAACATCCTCGACGCCGAAGGCATCAAGAAGATCACCGAACTGACCTCGATGGAAAAGGTCAAGGAAAACCAGTTCACCCGCGACAAAGAAAAGACGCTGAAGAAGCAAGACGTCGAAGCCGAAGAAACGATCCTCGAACTGGAACGTCAACGCGTCGAAGCGGTCGAAAAACAACAACGCGAAATCGCGGAAATCACTTCACGTGAACAAGCCTCCGCGGCGAAAGTTCGGGAAGAGCAGCGACTGGAATCAGAACGAGCCCGGATCCAAACCGAAGAAGAAATCGGGATCGCCGAAGAGAACAAGGCTCGCCAAGTCTTGGTCGCGATGCGGAACAAGGAAAAGACGGACGCCGTCGAACTGGAACGCGTCAATCGTGATCGCGACTTGGAAGCCACCGAACGCATGCGTGTTGTGGGCGTCGCCGATGTCGAAAAAGAAAAGGCGATTGAAGTCGAGAAACGCAACATTCAAGAAGTGATTCGCGAACGTGTCGCCGTCGAACGCGCGGTGGTCGAAGAACAAGAACGGATCAAGGATACCGAAGAACACGCCCTCGCCGAACGTTTGAAAACGGTCCAGATCACCGCTGCAGAAATGAAAGCGGAAGAAGAACTGATTCGCCAAACCAAGCTGGCTCAAGCCGAAAAGGAAAGCAGCGAATTGCTGGCTGAAAAGATTCGTATCGAAGCCGAAGCCAAACGCGACGCAGCCGAAAAAGAAACCGCCGCGACGAAAATGCTGGCCGAAGCCGAAGCCGCTCAAGCCGCTGCCGCTGGTTTGGCCGAAGCTCAAGTCCAAGAGGCCAAAGCCGTCTCATTGGAAAAAGAAGGTATGGCCGAAGCCAAAATTTCTCGAGAGAAATACACTGCCGAAGCAACCGGTATCACCGAGAAAGCCGAAGCGATGAAGAAGCTGGACGGCGTCGGCAAAGAACACGAAGAGTTCAAACTCCAACTCGAAAAAGAGAAGTTCGTCGAAGTCGCCGCAATCGAAGCTCAACGCGGAATTGCCGAAAGCCAAGCCGGAGTCATCGGCGAAGCCTTGCAAGCCGCACGAATCGACATCGTCGGTGGAGACGGAGAATTCTTCGACCAGATCACTTCCGCGGTCAAAGGCGGCAAAGCGATCGACCGATTCGTCTACAACAGCCAAGTCGCGACGGACGTCAAGAACACGTTCTTCGATGGCAACGCGGATTACTTCCGCGATCAAGTCAAAGAGCTGATCTCACAATTCGGCTTGGACACCGACGGCGTGAAAGACCTTTCCATCGCGGCGTTGATCGCCAAGTTGATGGGCATGTCCAGCACCGACGATGTTCGAACGCAGTTGACCAGTCTGCTCAGCATGGCTGGGACCGCCAACGTGGCCGACCAAAAGGTCAGTCGTTTGCTCACGGCCGAAACCAACACCGTTCCGGCGAAGAAAGTTTCCCCTAACGGGAAGAAGGCCTGATCGTGGCTGAGGACGCTTCCACCGAAGCGACTTCGCTGCCCGGTTCCGCTGGCGATGGTGGATCGGATGCAGGGATTTCCAAGGACAACGCCTCGCAGTTGTCGGGCGGCACCTACGAAGTCCTTCGGAACCGCCTTCGCACCGCTGCCGGCGATCTTCGCGATCGTCTCGCCAAGCTGAACGAAGACCGCGGCGAAGTCTTCGGGAACATCGAAACGCGATTGATCGCAACGCAGCGTGTGACCACAGAACACAACTGCGTCCCCCGAGACATTGTCTCGATCGGTGACGAGTTTCTGTTCGGATACAACGTTCAATTCGGATTGAAAACCGAGATCGAACTGGCCGACGTGTTCTCGATCTACCGCATGGAATCAACGGAGTTCCATGAACGGCCACTCGAGCGGATCATGGATGATCGCTTCGCCAGTGATTTTCACGAACTGTACCGGTTCTACAAAGACACCACGTTCCTTCGGTTCTTTGTGTCCGGCCCGATTTTGCACATGGTGTTCCAAGTCGGCAAAACCGCTCGCGATATCAAATCGTTCAAATGGCGACGCGGCCCCGAAGGCCTGCAATACGTCGACAATCGCAGCGACCACGAAGTCCGCTTGCCCGACCAGCACGAATTTCGCTGGCAGAGGACAACGCGGGACATGCATCACTACGGTGAGCACCCACACATCTCCATCGATGACCGCGTGTTCGTCGAAACGGTCGGCGGCGACCTAACGATCAAAGTCGAAAATAACACCAGCGTCGGCGAAGGCATCTACGCCGAACCGGTCGACAACTTCGACCAAAAACTCGATGACGCGGAGATCCATTACGCGATCGTCGGTCACCTGGTCTTGCTGAAGATCAAACCATATCAAGAGAACCAATTTCGCTACATCATCTTCAACGGGAAGATCAACCAAGCGATCCGCTTGGACGAGATCCAGCACGCCTGCGTGATGCTGCCGGGCGATCAAGGCCTGATCTTCCCCGGCGGGTATTACTTGCAATCCGGCGAGTTCAAACGCTTCGACCACGGACTGGTCGACATGCGTTACGAGAGAACGATCAACTCGCCCAACGGCGAAGACAGCTTGTATCTGTTTTCCAATGTGGAAGACGGAACTTACATCCAACTGCGATACAACCAGATTCGTCAGTCGGTCGACACGCCGCTTGTGTGCCACGGGCAAACGTTCTTCGAAGCCGGCGAAATGGTTTGCTTCAAAGGCCAAGACACACCGCAAAAACACCACGCGATCCAGCTTTGGCAGACGCCGTTCACCAGCGAAGATTACCTGCCTGAGACCCAAACCGATTCGCTGCTGTTCAAGATCGGCAACAAAGACTTGGTTCGCGGGATGGCCGAGTGCAGCGAATTACTGCAACTGATCGAGAAGGACGACAGCTACAACGATCTGTACATCGACCTGTCCAAGAAATCAGGCGATGTCCTCGACAGTTACTTCTGGATCGACAACGAAGAAACCCACCACCTCGCCGAACCACTTCGCAAAATTCGCGAAACGGCGGGAGCAGCGATCGAAGAATACGAAAAAGTCGTTCGTGTTCGCGAAGGAACCGCCAAACAAACTCGCCAAGTCCAATCGGACACGAACACGACGCTGAAAGAGATCGAGCGTTCGCGATTCACTTCGATCGACCAATTTGTCGCTTCGCTGGCGCAACTGCGAGTCCAACGAGGACGTGCGATCGCCCTGCGTGAACTTCGGTTCGTCGACCTTTCCGTCGTGGAGGAATTGGAATCTGTCACCGCCGAGCAATCGGATCGTCTCAGCCGTCGCTGTGTGGAATTTCGGCTCGGCGATGATGCCCTGAAACCCTCTCGCGATCGGGTTGCCGAGGCCGAAACCCGCGTCCCGGAAATCAAAGGCGTCGCTCAGGCCAAGGAACTCGAAGCGGAGATCGATCAATCGGCTGCCGATTTGGAACTGCTGACCGAAACGGTGAGCAACTTGCAGATCGACGACGCGACTCAGCGGACGACCATCATCGATGCGATCGGCGACGTCTTTGCGACCGTCAATCGCGTTCGCAGTGCGCTCAAAAATCGCAAGCAAGAACTGATTGGCGTCGAAGGCAGAGCCGAATTTGCATCGCAGTTGAAACTGCTCGAACAAACCACGACTGGCTACCTCGACGTCTGCGACACGCCCACTCGTTGTGACGAGTACCTGACGAAAGTCATGGTACAACTCGAAGAACTCGAAGGTCGCTTCGCTGAATTCGAAGAGTTCATCGAAACGCTCGCCTCTCGTCGCGAAGATGTTTACGGTGCTTTCGAATCGCGAAAAGTTGCGTTGGTTGAAAAACGCAATCGCCGCGCCGAGGCACTCAGTTCCGCCGCCGAACGGATCCTCAGCGGGATCCAACACCGCGTATCGAACATGGATTCGATCGATCAAATCGCTGCGTACTTCGCCGGCGATTTGATGGTCGGAAAGATCCGCAGCCTGATCGAAGAACTCGATGAACTCGGCGATGCCGTTCGCGTCGGCGATTTACAAAGCCGCCTCAAAACGCTTCGCGAAGACGCGCTGCGAGGCCTCAAAGATCGCCAAGATCTCTATGAAGAGGGTGGCGATGTCATCCGGCTTGGCGAACGAAAATTCGCGGTCAACACGCAGCCTCTGGACCTGACGACGGTCCTGCGAAGCGACGAACTGTGCTTGCACCTGACTGGCACACAGTACTTCGGTCCCATTGACGACGAGCGACTGATCGCGGCCCGCGACATTTGGAATCAATCGCTGATCAGCGAGAACTCCGACGTCTACCGAGCCGAATTCCTGGCGATGGATCTGTTCGAATCCGGGCAAGCGGAATCGATTCAGGATCTAGAAACGTTGAATGCGGCTTGGGTCGCCGAACGAATGGCGGGGCGATTCGACGAGGGCTATGCCAAAGGCGTTCACGATGTCGACACCGCGATCATCTTGCGAGGGTTGATTGACCTGGATCGTTCCATCGGTCTGCTGCGTCACGCTCCATCGCTTCGCACCGCATCCCAGCTTTGGTGGCAATGTTTCCTCGACACCAAACAACGCACCAAAATGAAAAACTGGATCGCGGGCTTTGCCAAGCTCGCGATGGCGTTCCCACAAGCTCAACCTGCCGTCGAATTCCGTCAACACTTGACGGAACTGGCCGCCGAACATCAATCCGAATGGATCGGACTGTTCGAGAAAGTGATCACGCCGGAACGGATCGCGGATTACTTGTTCGAGCAACTGACGAGTGCACCCGACAAGATCGCCATCAGCGGCCAAGCGAACACGTTGCACGAAGACTTCCTTCGCTCGCTCCCCGAATCGGATCAGAAACGCTGGGTCCTCGGCGGCCTGAAACCCAACACAGCCTCTCCGGTTCACACCTTTGTACTAGCTCGCAACTGGGCCGACGCGTTTCTCAGCAAACGGGCGAACGAAGACAGCAATGCAACCTGCGACTCCCCTCAATGGTACCGAGACGAATTGGCTTGGCTGATTTTCCAATCCGCGATGGATGCCAAGAAAACAACGACAACGGCTCGCCCCGCCAACCAAGTCATCGACGTCCCTGTCGCGAAACGCCTGACGGGGTTGGTCGGCAGTCATGCCCGAATCGAACGTGGCGAGCTACCGCTGCACTATCACGAATACATCACACGACTGCGTGAATACCGCGAAGATGTGGTGCCGCGATTCCGCTCGCTTCACCAAGCCAAAACCGAGTGCGTCGAGTCGGCTCGCGAATCGATGCGTTTGGACGAATTCAAACCTCGCGTCCTCAGCAGTTTCGTTCGCAACCAACTTCTCGACGAAGTTTACCTACCGCTGATCGGCGACAACCTCGCCAAACAGATGGGCACGGTTGGCGAAGACAAACGCACCGACCGCATGGGATTGTTGCTACTGATCTCGCCACCCGGTTACGGCAAAACGACGTTGATGGAATACATCGCCAGCCGACTCGGTCTGGTGTTCATGAAAATCAACGGTCCCGCGATCGGTCACGGTGTGACGTCGTTGGATCCAGCGGAAGCCCCCAATGCCGCGGCCCGCGAAGAAGTCATGCGTTTGAACTTGGCGCTCGAGATGGGCGACAACGTGATGCTATACCTGGACGACATTCAACACACGCACCCGGAATTGCTGCAGAAGTTCATCTCCTTGTGCGATGCCACGCGAAAAATCGAAGGGGTTCGAAACGGAAAGACGCGAACATACGACCTGCGTGGCCGGCGAGTTGCGGTGGTCATGGCGGGCAACCCGTACACTGAATCGGGCGATCGTTTTCAAATCCCCGACATGCTTTCCAACCGCGCCGATGTCTACAACTTGGGCGAAATCATCGGCGAATCGGCCGACGCATTCGAGATGAGTTATCTCGAGAACTGCTTGACCAGCAACGTGACCCTGGCGCCGCTTTCCAACGCGTCGCCATCGGACGCTCGAGCGATCATCGCTGCGGCCGGACGAGATTCTGTTGAAGGAATCGAACTGGAAGCCAATTTCAGCTTGGACCAAATTCGGGACATGTTCGAAGTCACCCGCAAATTGCTGCGAGTCCGTGATGTCGTGCTGCGAGTCAACCGCGCCTACATTCGCTCAGCCGCCCAAGCCGATGAATACCGGACCGAACCGCCGTTCAAGCTGCAGGGCAGTTACCGAAACATGAACCGGATCGCCGAACGAGTCGCTCCGGTGATGAACGATGCCGAACTGCAATCGCTGATCATCAGCAACTACGAACAAGACGCTCAAACGCTGACGACGGACAACGAAGCCAACGTGCTGAAGTTCAAAGAACTGATGGGCATCCTGACGCCGGAAGAGAAACAACGTTGGGACGCAATCAAGTACGCGTTTGTGGAAAGCGTTCGGATGGCGGGAATGGACGGCGAAGATCAGGCCGCTCAAGTCCTCCGGCAACTCGCGTCCATGCGAGATGGCCTGGAATCGATCC
The DNA here is from genome assembly GCF_043100905.1 of Rhodopirellula sp. JB055. NCBI lineage: Bacteria > Pseudomonadati > Planctomycetota > Planctomycetia > Pirellulales > Pirellulaceae > Rhodopirellula > Rhodopirellula sp. JB055. The sequence continues at coordinate 13,787 of NZ_JBICHO010000133.1, forward strand.
GGCAAGTCATCGCCAAAGCCATCGCGATGGAAGATCACTCGGCCGAAGAACGCATGGATTCGCGAGTCGACACGCTGCGTCAAACGCTGCTATCGATGGGTGAATTGATGTCCGGCCGTTTGGAATCCACCGCCAATCAGCTCGAAGCGATCTCACGGCAACAAGCCGCTTCGCCGCCCGATCAAAAGATTCTGGTTCAACACAAAGTCCCTCGCGTGATCGCGGAATTGGTCAAAGGGCAATTCCACTTGATGCAAGAATGGATGCGTCCGCTGCTGGAAGAATCGATCGACAACAGTCGCGACCTGGGCCGACTGAAGCAGCAAATGGATCTGATGCTGGAGACTTTTCGCGATGTGGAAGATTCGTTCCAACCACCCGGCGAATGACTCGTGCGGTCGCGTGAAATGACCGGCCCCAGGGATCTTGTCATTCCGCGGGAATGAATCAGACTTCTGCGTCATGAATCCCAACGCGTCCCATCCGAAGATCTTGCCTGGTACGCCGGAATCAATCCGGCGTGCCAGCCAAGCCTTGCGCGATGGGAAGCTGATCGGATTGCCCACCGAAACCGTCTACGGCTTGGCCGCGCGAGGCGACCAACCCGAATCGGTCGCGAAGATTTTCGCGGCGAAGCAACGACCGTCGACCAACCCGCTGATCTTGCACGTGGGCCATTCCGACTCCGTCCATCCGCTGGTCGCGATGGATTCGGACATCACGCGGCGGCGTTTCGAAGCCGCGTCCTCCTTGTGGCCTGGACCACTGACACTCGTTCTGCCGCGTTCCGAATCGGTGCTGGACTGCGTCACGGCGGGAGGCAACACCGTGGCCGTGCGTGTTCCCGCCCACCCGGTCGCATTGCGATTGCTGCGAGAGGTTTCGCTTCCGATTGCTGCCCCAAGCGCCAACGTATCCAACTACATCAGCCCGACTCGTCCCGAACATGTGATCGACGGTTTGGCAGACTCCGTCCAGTGGGTGCTCGATGGTGGCATCTGCGATGTCGGTCTTGAGTCCACCGTGCTTTCGATCGCCGATCCAAATGCTCCGCCAACCATCCTTCGCGAAGGCGTGCTGTCGGCAGCGGAATTGGAACGCTCACTGGGAGAAACGGTGACGTCGGCAACATTGTCTCATTCGACTCAGTCCGATGCTGCGGTTGCCGCGCCCGCCGCTTCGCCTGGGATGCACCGCAAACACTACTCGCCGCGAACTCCGCTGCGTTTGGTCTCGGAGCAAAGTCGTTGTCCGTTGTCGCCCGATCCAAATCATCCGGAACGTGTCCTTCGCATCCGTCTTCGAGGCGCCGCCGAACCGATGCCGGGCTACGCCGATGTTTGGAGCCTGTCACCGTCAGGCGATTTGTCAAAGATTGCCAATCGCCTTTACGATACGCTGCGTCGTGCGGACTCGGGACAGTTCGATCAGATTGAGATCGATCAGGTGACGTCACTGGAATGGCCATCGAACACCAACCCCAATTTGCTTGCCGCGATTGGCGATCGTTTGCAGCGAGCGTCCAACCAAGACGCCACGGATCACTGACGCCAAGGCCGTCCGATGTCGGGCTGAGCGGCGATGATGGGCACCGGCGAACTGTCACCTGGCAGACTTTCGGTCGAGATCATTCCCGGAGGTGTTGCTGACCAAGATTCAACTTTCCACCCGGCATCGCGAACAGCAGCAGGATCCAATCGCATCGCCTGAGCCAACCAAGTCTGAGCGATTTGTGGTTGTCCCGTCTCAACGGCTATCGAAGCCAATTGCAAACGAGAAGTCGCATCGCTTGGATTCTTCTGAGCCGATGCGATGAAGTACTGAACTGACTCTTCGGTCCGCCCGAGTTCTCGCATGGCAATGCCTCGCAGCAAATCCGCCGCACCTGGCCGAACGGATTCGTCTGAGTCACCAACCACACTGGAGTCTTCCCGAACCCGATCCAAAGTCGCTAGCAAGCGATCGTAACGTTTTTGTTGATGGTAGATCTCGGCGGTTCGCAATTGCACATAGGGATAATCTGGCTGCAGTGACAGCGCACGGTGGTAGGCCGCCAAGGCCTCGTCTTTTTCGTTGCGGGCAACCTGACAATCACCCCACAAAGCCCACAGAGCGGCCCATTCGCGGTCCGAATCCAAAGCGATTTGGCACTGACGGGCTGCTTCGTCGACTCGGCCCACTTCGAGGTACATCCGCCCCAGTCGCTGCATGTGCTTTGGGTCT
>NZ_JBICHO010000134.1:0-2967 GCF_043100905.1 Rhodopirellula sp. JB055
CGCAAGACGGCATACTGGCTTCCCAGTTCGCTGGCGCGTTCGGCGAGAATCGGCTCTGGGATGAGCCCCAAGTCCTTGGTGCGGGTCACCCACTGCTCGTGCGCCGCACGCATGCGATGGAGCACCTCCGTGTGATCAGTAGACGACGCGAGATTATGGACCTCATGGGGATCACTCTCGAGGTCATAAAGCTCTTCGGTCGGCTTCGTTCCGCGGAAGAACGGCATGGCTGCCTCTGGCAACGTCCCGGCCTGCTCAGCCTCGCGAATCGACCGCATCGTCTGCCCCTTTTCGGGCGTGTTCATGTATTGAAAGTAGGGCTTCAACGGTTCGTAGTTGCGGATGTATTTGTATCGCTGATCACGCACCATCCGAATGATGTCGTAACGTTCGTCCATCCGGTCGCGAGCACCGTAAACGTAGTCCCGGTCGGCAGCCGCAAGCTTGCTCAAGGGACTGGTCAGAAACGGCTTGCCCTGCATGGGCCCTGGAACATCCAGCCCCGCCAGATTCAAGACGGTAGGACCAAAGTCGATCGAGCTCACCAAGCGGTCATCGACGACCCCGGCGACGTTGTCAGTGGATCGGAACTTGGCCGGGATGCGAATGACCAACGGGATGTGCGTTCCCGAGTCGTAGAGCCAACGCTTGGCTCGCGGGAGCCCAACGCCATGGTCGGACCAGAAGAACACGATCGTGTCTTCGTCCAATCCGTCGGCATGGAGTTGGTCAAGCAACCCGCCCACCCAATGATCGAGCGCCGTGATCAGCTCGTAGTTTCGCTTCCAGTCTTCTCGAGCGGTCGGCGTGTCTGGATAGTACGGCGGAAAGGTCGAGAGCCCAGCAGCGTCTTGCCGTTCACTTTCGGAAAGGCCTTTCGTGACGGACTTGTATTTCGAATCATTCTCGATTCCGGACTCGTGGCAGCCCGTGAAGTTGAAAACAGCAAAAAAAGGCGTGTCTTTGTCCGGTCGATTCCGCCAGTGCGCCTTGCTCGATGATTGGTCCCATGAACCTTTCGGAGTCTCGAACTGATAATCCTGCTTGGAGTTGTTGGTGCAGAAGTATCCCGATTCACGCAAATACGTTGAGAACGGCCGAATGCTCTCTGGAAGTTTCGCTTGGCAACGCATGTGCTGCGTCCCCAGAGTCGTTTGGTACATCCCGGTGATGATCCCGCTGCGACATGGGGCACAAACACCGGCCGTGGTGAACGCGTTGGAGTATCGAATGCCTTCGCTGGCGAGCTGATCGATGCGTGGCGTGATGGCGTGCGGATCACCATAGCAACCGATGTGGGGACTGATGTCTTCTGCGGAAAGCCAGAGAATGTTGGGACGATCGTTCGCTTCAACCGTCTGGAACACGGACATTGCCGTCAACAAGAGTGCGACCATCATCGGCACACATGCGTCTTGGGTTCGTCGAAGGGCTGCCTGCCACATGGAGCTGGCTCTTTATCTTGGAGGGTGGGAATGCGGGGTTCTGCATCGTAGCTACAGCAGCGTCCTCAAGCGAGCGAGTTGAAGCGGTCGAATCACGAAAAATCATCCCGCGAAGAAGACGCTGACGAGGCTACGCAATCCAAGAACACTGACGACGACCACCGTGAGCACGCCGAGCGTGTTAGCGATCCAGTGGTTGCGGTGCTTGCCGAGCAACGCCGCATTGTTCATCACCACCAGCAAGAAGATAGCGAGCAAAGGCAGCAGCAGTCCGTTGGCGACTTGAGCAAACGTGATGATGTCCGTGGGCTTGGAACCGCTGGCCGCGAACGAGGTGCCAAAAACAATCACGATGGTAAAGACAGTCCGTAGTCGCCAATCCTTCAAGTCGATGGGCCAGCCAAAGCAACCGGCGGCGGCGTAAGCGGCGGCCAACGGAGCGGTGATGGTGCTGGTCAATCCCGCAGCGAACAGCCCCACACCGAACAGCCATCGTGCATGGTTGCCAAGCAGCGGTTCAAGCTGCCGAGCGGCGTCGGCCAGGTTCGTGAACCCCGTGTTACCCTGAAAGAAAGCGGCGGCGGCCGTTGCCATCACGGCGGCGGTCACCAAACCGCCCAAGCCCACGCTAAGAATCGTGTCGCCGCGGCTTTGCTGGATCGCGTCGCGGACGTTTTCGTCGCTGACGGGCTGCTTCTTATCGCTCGACCATTTCTCAGCCGATGCGGTGGCGTGAAGGAACAAGTTGTAAGGCACGACCGTCGTGCCGATGATCGCGAGGACTTCTTTCAATCCGCCATCGGGGATGGTCGGTTGGATCCAACCCAGCGCGAACGATCGCCAATCGATCGGAACACTCAGCGCGGTCAACAAAAACACGCAGCTCATCGTCACCACCAACGCAACCAAAATCCGCTGCAGTGACCGATAGCGGCCGATCATCAAAATGCACCAGGCCGTCAATCCAATCAGGATCGACACGACAGCTTGGTGCTGCGTTCCCGTTGCAGCCGAAACGCCAACCGCGGCGCCGGCGACATTGCCCGCCTGGTAGGCAGCGTTTCCGACGATGATTGCCGAAACGACCAAGACAATGGCCAATCCCCGAGCCAACGCGTTGGGGATGGTTGGACGAATCGCCTCTCCCAAACCGCGACCGGTGACGATCCCCAATCGCGACGCCATTTCTTGAAAGACGATCGTTGCGATCACGGAAAAACCAATGGCCCAAAGCAGCGCATGACCAAAGTTGGCACCTGCGGTCGTGGCTTTGGTGACGGTGCCTGGACCGATGAACGCTGCCGTGACCAGCAGTCCGGGACCGAAACGACGAAAGAACTCGGAAAGCTTCATGCCAGCTAAGGTAGCGAATGACATCGCCGCCGTCTCAATGAACTCGCATCACTCAAGCTGTCGGTTGCGGTTCCTTTCTTCCGAAGCAGTTTTCGCGGTCTTTGCCCAACCGCGCGCGCCAGTCCTGTACACTACCCAGCCTTGTCTTGCACGCCATTCGGCGTGCCCC
>NZ_JBICHO010000135.1:0-8097 GCF_043100905.1 Rhodopirellula sp. JB055
TGAAATAAGTCAGCCTACTGCATGGGGTTTGGTTCGATCCATGCGGTGGGGCATGGGTGGGGTGGTATGGGTGGGGAGGGATGCGTGGGGAGGGGAGTCGCGTCAAAGTCTATCTTCCCGGCGTCCGGTTTGCTGTGTTTCGGGAGGAGTTTTGATGACCCGAGTTTGGCCTTGGGTTGAAAACCCAAGGCTTTCGGATTCCGTCGCTCCGCGACTGGGTGTGTTCGGGGCGGACAACCGCGGAGCGGTGACAGTTGTCAGCCTCGGTTTTTCAAGCCGAGGTCTCGGGCGTCACCCCCCCTTGCTCGGACAAACCGCGGAGCGGCAGCACGTGGCGAGCGATGAGATGAGGGGGCGATTGAAAAAGTAAAATTGACAATTGGAAATTGAAAAACCAGGGCGATTGAGGCGATGCTGGGGCGCGAACCGGAGCGTACTCGGCCGCAATCCTCGCCCCGGATGGGACCGACTTGCTTAGCTCGGGGCGGAGGTCCCGAGATCGATCTCCATGAAAAAACACGGCGACCGGGTGGCCGCCGTGTTGTTCGTCATTGGAGATTTGCTGGGGGCTATGCCACAGGTTTTTTCATGAACTCGGTTTCTGCAGCGATATCGCTGTCGTCCGGGGTCGCGTCGTTGTCGATGTCGAACCACTCTTCCTTGAACTGCAGATAACCGCTTTCACCCTTGGCGGATCGCTTAAGAGCCACATTGGTTCCAAGTGCAATGACTGCGTCGCCCATCGCGACCTCGGGGTAGCAGCGAGGTTTGTTCTCGCCGTCTGGGTTACGGATGCAGTAAGCCCAGTGCTCGATCTCTTCGCGGTAGCCACGGCTGACTGGGCCGGACGAAGCGGCTTGAGCAACCGGCGCCGCATAATCGCCGCTGGCGGATGTGTCCAAGGCGAATCCAGCATCCTTCTTCACAACACCCGCTTTGCTGCTGGTGTCGCTGTTGCGGTACAAGTAGACGTCGGTTTCCTTGTCCAGGATCAACGTTCCCTTGGTGCCCATGACGACTTCGCCCCAGCCACCAAAACCGTTGCCGTTGATCGACGAGTAGGTCACAACGACCTTCTTGTTCGGGTCGGTTTCGTAGCCAGCGACGGGCCCGTTTCCAGGGCTTTCGGGGTTGGGGTAACGTTCGACGCGGTCGTAATAGCCGACGTCGAAAGTGCTGCTGTACTCAGGCCCAGGGAATTCGAACATGCAATAGACGTGGTCGCCGACTTCGCGATCGAGCGGCATGATGTGGCGTCCGCCAACTGCATGAACGCTGAGAGGGTGCACCTTTTTCTTGTCGTCACGCAGCGAGCTGAGGAAGATGCTGACAGCGTCGAGTTGGTGACTGCCGAGTTCCGCCATCAAACCGGCGCCAGTGCGATTGAACAATCGCCAGCGGTGGAGTTCTTCCATTGCACTGAACGTTTTGTCGCCGACCGAGAATCCTTCGTAGCCGAATTCTTTTGGGTCGACGTTTTTGTCAGCGTCCCAAGCGGTCCACTGATCGATCTCCATCTTCAAACGAATCATTTCGTCTGGGTCAGTGGTCTCTTTCAGCTTCTTCTTGCGGTACTCGATGTCTTTTGCGATCCGGTCGAAGTTCTTTCCATTGACCATCTCGCCGCCAGGGATCGGCATTGACCAGCTATCCGCGCCGGGCACGTTGCTGCGGTGCCACTGGGCACGGATGTGGTGCAGTTGGCCCAGCAAACCCCAACGGATCAGGTTGATCGCGTCTTGATACTTGACGTTGTAGTGACGTTGGTGACCGGTCGCCAAGTGAATGGGGTTGCCATTCTTGTCTTCCATGCTGCCGGCCATCCGCGACATGACTTTGCACTGAGCCACGTTGTGTGCCATCAGTTTTTCGGTCAGCACGTGCAGGCCACGTTCCATCGCTTGAGCGGCGACGGGAGCGTGCAACCAAAGTGGTAACGCAATGATCACCGCTTCGATATCGGGGTCGTCGAGGCAGGCCATGATGCCGCCGTTGGATCCGTCATAAACCTTGACGTTCTTGCGAGCTTCCGCTTCGTCTTTGTAGCCAGCAACGCTGATCAATCCAGGCCGACGCTTCAAAGCCGACGAGGAGGACCAGTCACCGTGGAAAGCACGGAATTGGCTGTAGGGGCGGATGTCGCAGATTGCTTTGACGTCCACGTACTCGGGGTTGCAGCCACCGATCAGCACGTTGCCTTCGTCACCGGTGCCGATGACCGCGACGCGGACCGGATCGGCGACTTTGCCATAGCCGAAGTAAGCGGCACCCAGGCCAGCACCACTGACGGCACCTGCGGCGACGATGCCACGCAGAAAGTCACGACGGTTGACGTCGTAGTAACTGCCGACGGCGGAATAGTAATTGTGTGAGCCGACTTCTTTTTGATCGGCGTTGAGCTTGTCTACCATTTGCTAGGACTCCCGGTCACGCAGTTGCGGCGTCGTCGCCGTTGAATTTTCGGATGATGAGATGCAGAAAGAAATCGAGGCCGGCGAAACGGCCAGCGCCAGTGGCGGCCAGCACAAGGCAAGCCATGCACTCGATGAGCTGGTAAGTGCTGGACGTCGGCCCGGTCAAAGGTGGGTACTGACTCAAGAATACAGAACCGAGGAAACCGGCTGCTGCTAACGCGGCAACGGGTGTGAACAGCCCAAGTAGCAGGCACCAGCCCACCAACATGTCGAAGTACGGCACAATTGAATCAATCACGCTGGTGTCCATCATTTGCAAACGTGGACGCACCAACTTGTACGCACGGTGCTGGGACAGTTGTTCCGACGTTGCGACCTTGTTTTGAGCGGTTTCGTAATTTTCCCAGATCGCATCGATTTGGTCGAACACGGGAGCGATCTTTTGAGACAGCTCTTTTCGGACGCTTTCTCGTTGTCCGCTCAGCGAGCTGACCCCCGAGGCGACTGCATCGCCATCGAGTTCCTCGATCCGGCCGAGGCCTAGCTGAAATTCTTGGATTTCATTTGCGTTGAGCTCGAGCACCATGGCCAGTTGCTTGGCGGCAATGCTGTAGTTGTTGTGAGCTTCTGCCTTCTGCTTGTCATCAAATCCAAAGTGTTCGGAGATTTGATCGCGGTAGTAAGCCCAATTGAGTTCGGTCTGATCGACGTCCAGACGCATCGTGCCGTCGTAGTCCCACACCATTTGGCGGAAATGACCAGCGAACGGGCCGCGAGCGTTGGCGAAAAATGGTTTGGCGGACCAGTTTTCAGCCTGGTACTTGTCGATGCCTTCCGTGATGAAGTGCCAGCCAATCGTCAGGCGAAGGAGGGTCAGCATGACCACCGCGATCGTTCCAAGCAGCCGGGGTGAGATTCCCCATCCGACAGCCAAACGCAAAGGGGAAAGCAAATACTTGGCCACCGAGAATGGGCTCCGTCAAAGGCAGGATGGATGAAGGCACCGGGACGACGACGCCACCATCAAGCACATGCCGGATTGGGCATGTTCAGGGTTCGTTCAGTTCACTCCAGGACACCTCCAGTGAAGGGGGAACGCTCATTATGGCAGCCGAATGACCATTCGCCAACCGATGTGTATGCAGATTCAACTGAATCCTGCGGTTCAGCGAAGCCGTTTTCTCGGATGCACCGGATTGTGGGGGTCGACAAAGTCCTTTGGATCAGAAGACTTTTGGCTGTCTTGTTCGTTGAATCGTCGCCAATGGGTTGCTGCCTGCCTACGTTTCCCTGCCCGCCGCTCACTTTTCGTGCGGATTGCTCGTCCGCGCTGCGTTTCTCGTTTCACCCCTCTGTCCCTATTTCTCGCTAGGAACCCTGCCTGTGTCCATTCGAATCATGCGCCGCTTCACATTTTGTGCCGGGCACCGATTGGTGGGGCACGAAGGCAAGTGCCAGAGTCTGCACGGCCACAATTACGTGCTGGAGGTCTACGTGACGGGCAAGAAGCAAGACGCGGTGGGGCGGATCCTGGACTTCAAGCAGTTGAAGACGCGTTGCAAAGATTGGATCGACGAGAACTGGGACCACACGTTTGTGCTGTGGGAAAAAGACCAGAACGGGCTGGACGCGATTCGCAGTTCGGAACCCCACCGGATTTACGAGTTGGATAGCAATCCGACGGCTGAGAACATGGCCAAGCACTTCCTTGAGAAGGTCTGTCCCGAAATTTTGGGAGACTCCGGCGCGACCGCCTACAAGGTTCGCCTGTGGGAGAGCGAAGAGACTTACGCCGAAGCGGATTTGGACTGAACCAGACGCAGTAGTTTGGGGATGAAAATCCGCAGGGCTCGCGAGCGGTGGCTGAGAGCCCGCTTCACGGTCAGGTTCAGATCGCCAAACGTTTTGTGGTACTCGGGGATCACAAACAGTGGGTCATAGCCAAATCCCGCGCCGCCGCTGCGTTCGGTTGCGATGCGTCCGCGGCAGATACCAGACTCGGCTAGGCGCACGTTGCCCGCAGGATCGGACAAGCACAGGTGGCAATTGAATTGAGCCCCCCGGCGATCCATCGGGACGTCCGCCAGTTCCCGCAGCAGTTTGTCGTTGTTGGCTTCGTCGTCGCCATGTGTTCCGGCGTACCGAGCGGAATACACGCCAGGAGCACCCTTGAGCGAGTCAACCGTCAAACCGCTGTCTTCGGCCAGCACCCATCGTCCCAGGTGCTTGGCTTGTTCGGTTGCTTTCTTCGCTGCGTTTTGTGCAAACGTGTCCCCGTCTTCGACAACGTCGATTGCGTCATCGATTTCGGACAGGGGGGTCAGCGCAATGGTTTCTTCTGGCAGCATCATCCGAAGCTCGACGAGCTTCTTCGCGTTGCCAGTTCCCAGGACGAGGTCAAACATATCGCTCAGCGTCCAACCGCCGCGCTGTAGAAACTGCGTTTGCTGGCTTTGGGAACCGCAATGGGAGTGGGCTGGACATCAAACGGAATGTTCGCGATGTGTTTCGCGGCCATCCCATCGGACGTTTTGTTCTTGACCTGGTTGGCGATATTGGGGTCGACGTTGAAGGCTCGGTAAGTCGACATGATGGCTTTGATTTCAGGGGCGTATTGGAAGGTGCCATCGGGCAATTCATGTCCCAGTGTATCGAAGCTGCCAATGGTCACGATCGAACGAGTTCGGTCGTGGTACTGGTATGCCTCTTGTCCCTCTTTTCGCAACGCGAGGACCATTTTGTTGGCGTCGATCGCCATTTGATCCAAGCGGTTGATGTTGGGTTGGAACTTCTTTTCTTTCTTTCCGTCCACGATGGTTTTGAAGCCTTCGAAGGTGCGGACCACCACTGTGAATTTCCCGTCGCACTCAAGCAAGCTGTATTGTTTGTCTTCGTTCAGTTTGCGAACAAAGGAGTCCACTTCAGGAGCGTGCGAAAACTCGTCGGGGAGCAAGGGGTTGCGAGTCAGGAACGCGCTTCGCATCTCACCGAGGTTCTTGTCGCCGTTTCGGTTGGCGAACTGGCGGTGCAGGGCTTTGACTGCCGTGACCGGGTTGCGAAAGTCGGTCTCGGCGGCCATCTCGTTTTTGTCGCCAAAGACGGGGAGCTTGGCTGACTTGATCCGTTTCAGGTCATCCGCGATTTGCGGGTGCTCCGCGTGGTCGTATTCGCCGACCAGAACCGCGTGAGCGTCGTACTGGATGTTGTTGGCGTAACGCATCCGTCGCTGCGGCGCCCGGGAAGCTCCACCGACCACTTGAATGGTCGAAGTTGGCGTTTCGACTTCACCGGAGAAGTCGAACTTTTCTTCGTAGACGTAAGAAGGCAGGTTCAGTTCTTGACGAATTTCCAATGCCAAACGCTCGGCTCGTTCTTTGGAACCGGCACCGACAAAGGTGTGGGCCAAGATCAGCCAAGGGCCATCTTCTTCGGTCAGTTCATAAGTCTTTGTCGTGTCGACTTTGACTTGAGACCCGCGTTTGAACATCCGCAAGAACGGAGAAGTCTGAGCGGCAACGGGAGCCGGCGATACAAACCCGGAGGCGACGGCGGCGAGGATTGCGATCAATCCGAGGCGAAGCGAACTGTTCATCGGAACCAAATCCTGAATCGAAACGATACGAGCGTGTTGTTTGACTCGTCATTAGCAGATTCGGTGGATTCGCAGCAAGAGAATCAAAGCGTTTTGAGATATTCCAAAACGGCACGCTTCTCGTCTTCATTGAGCTCGTCCGGATAGTCGTGGCCCGCGGCACTTTTTCCAAATCGGCGGGTGTCAAAGTAGCTGCGTCGGATCAGCACGTCAGGTTGTGACAACGGCACTTTGTCGGCCAATTCAATTTGGAAACCGATCCGGTCCGAGTCAATTGCCTCCGCCGAACGTCGCCATAAAACGGGCCGCTCCTGCGGGTGAAACACGTGCCAGAGAGTCGGCACGCTGCCGTTGTGGAAGTACGGTGGGCTGGCCCAAACACCGTCCAGCGGCGGCGCGACGTATCCTTCCGGATTCACCAACGTTTGCTGCTTTCCTCCGTCGTCGAGCCGCGCGAACCAGGACTGGGCGTACTTGTTTCGACCCTCGCTGGGCAAGGCTTCGAAGCGGACGGGGTCGGTTCCAATTTCGTCGATCGGAACCATCTGGTTCGGGTAAGTTCCTCCGTCGGGGCCGTAAGTTCCGTGGCATCGCGAGCAGGTTTGCTCAAACAGGTGACGTCCCGTCTCGGCGAGTTCTTGGTCGATGGGACCTTCGTATTTCGGGGCTCTCAGCGAAGACAGGAAAGCGAATACATTCCGGAAGTCATCTTCGTGCTCGCGATAAAACTCTGGCCCGTTCTCAGGAACCAGCGTGAACTGCATCAGCCCGCGATGTCCTTTCTGAGCGAACCCATCGATGTAGAGATAGGGGCGTTTGTAGAAGTGCCACCACGGGGGAGCGTCCATGTCGTGATGAACGAACGACTTCGGGACACGCTGAACGAGGTTCAAGTCCGCGTCGCGGTAGTTCATCAATCCCATACCAAAGACGACCGCGTTGGTCGTCCCGTTGGTGGTCCCAAGTGGGATGACCAGCGATCCCAATTCCATTCGTCCGAGCGGCAGGCCCAGGCGGAATTTTGTGCTGCGGACTTCCTCCGTCAGAGTTTGCAAGGCGTAGCGATTGTTCGGCGCGCCGGGCGTGGGGACGCCGTAGACGGAGCCACCGTGGCAGGACAAACAATTCATCGTCCAAGCGTGATTTTCATCGACCACATATTGCATCGGCGGTCCGACGGATTGGGATCCCCGGGGAAGAACAAAGGTCGCAATGCCGTCCTCACTCACGCGCAACTGTGGTCGCTCGGACAATCCGTAACGACGATAGATCAGGCGGAGACGGTCCTCAGGGGTTGCTTGTTCCGCTTCTTGGCGAGCTTCTTCGGGCCAGCTCCGCCAAATGTCATCAATCACCGTTTGAGAGAAATCGCTGGGCAGCAACGCTTGTCGAGTCAGGACCTCCCAGCCCAGTTCGATGGCTTGTTTGTCGGATGGCGGGTCGTTTTCTAGCGTGTGCGAAGACGATTTTGCGAAGTCGGCGGCGCAAACGTCAGGACACAAGCTCTGGGAAAGCGAAATCAGGCCAAACAAGAGCAGCCAGCCAATGCTCAGACCCCACTGAATTTTCGCAAGAAACTGCCCTTCATTGGGAAAACAACAACGAATCATTGACGCAGATCACCAGAGGAATGAATGCAGTGTGGGTGTCAAATGGTCCAGCAACGAGGGGCCGAACCGTGTACGTGCTGGCCGGCCCGCTCGTTTCTTGACCGCCTAGCGGCGTGTTGATTAACTCGAATTCACAACCCGACGCGTGAGTTTTGGAGTTGCGTTTATCTCAAAACCCGACGCGTCAGCGAGGGACCCACCGGCTCGTTGCGATGGCATGCGGTCCCTCGCTGACGCATTTTGAAGTTGCGCTTTTCTCAAAACCCGAAGCGTCAGCGAGGGAAAAACGATGTTGACTTCGCCTCGCTGACGCGTCGGGTTATGAAAAACCCAATGCCTCACGCAAAATCGCAACTTCAAAAAGTGTAAGCGAGGGACTCCCCCAACTCCCTCGACGGCCCCCTCCAGCGCGAAACCCAGGCGCCAGCTACCAATCGAGTCACGCTGCTCGACGACGTCGAACCAACCACGCAAACATTTG
>NZ_JBICHO010000136.1:0-4131 GCF_043100905.1 Rhodopirellula sp. JB055
GGTTCGCTCTCACGTTTGGTCGGGTGTTCGCTCGCTACTGCGCTGTCGATGCATCTTCCGCGGATGCTTGTGTCATCCGGTGCGCGGGGCATGTCTGCTGCCGCGCCTCGCTTCTCTTGATTTCTCTGAGTGTCGGTCGCGCGGTTGGGTGGGGATGGTTTGGTGCAAATCGAATCGGGGCTTAACGTCACAGACAAATTGATCGCCAACGTCCCTTCGGATTTGAAACCTGGCGATTCCGTTTGGGTCGAACGTGAAGATACAACGATGGGGATAAACTGATGGCATTGGTCGAACTACGTGGCGTGTGCAAAAGCTTTCGCAAGGGTGATGAAACGATCACACCGCTTGACGAAATTGACCTGAACATTGAGGCGGGCGAGTTCGTTTCGCTGATGGGGCCAAGTGGTACTGGAAAGAGCACGCTGCTCAACTTGGTCAGCGGAATCGATCATCCTGATGCCGGAACGATTCATGTGGCTGGAACCGAAGTGACCAAGCTTTCTCGCGGGAAGTTGGCCGATTGGCGTGCCGCGAATTTGGGATACATCTTTCAAACCCACAATTTGATTCCGGTGTTGACGGCTTATGAGAATGTGGAGCTGCCAACACTGCTGCTGAAGATGACCGGTGCGGAACGTCGACAGCGTGTTGAGTTGGCACTCGAAGCCGTGGGGCTGAGCGATCGTGCCGACCATTACCCGCGGCAATTGTCCGGTGGACAAGAACAACGTGTCGGGATCGCCCGAGCCATCGTGGCGCACCCGAAGGTTGTCGTGGCCGACGAACCGACCGGCAGTTTAGACACGGAAACGAGCGAACAGGTGCAGATCTTGCTGCAGCGATTGAACAAGGAACTCGACATCACGCTGTTGATGGTCACCCACGACACGGACGCCGCCAAGATTGCATCGAGACAGTTGGTGTTGGATCGTGGCAAATTTCGCGAGGTCGGATTGGTGGAAACCTCGGGAGTACGTTGAACTCAGGTGGCTTTGGCTGTCGGGTGAGTGATCACAGACTGGAAGCCTTTTGGCCTGTCACAGCTAAAAGTTAGGGCTGATCGTAGTGGACGAAGCCACGAGTCCTTGGATTTGACGCCAGTTCAGGACTCGAGGCCTCGTCCACTACCATCAAAACAAGTCGCGACAGACCACTGTGCCACATTGGACGATTCCGAATTCGGAGAGACATTATGTTTCGTTATGTTTTGAAAACACTTTGGCGACATCGCACGCGGACGCTGCTGACCGTGACTGGCGCTGCGGTGGCGATGTTTGTGTTCTGCTTTGTCGGTTCCGTCCAAGAAGGTTTGCAACGCCTGATGACGGGCTCGGATGCGGATCGCAACTTGATCGTGTTTCAAGAAAATCGGTTTTGCCCAACCAGCAGTCGTTTGCCGGAAGATTATGATCGTGTGATTGCAGAAATCCCGGGCGTGCGGGACGTGATGCCGATCCAGGTGTGGACGAACAATTGCCGAGCCAGTTTGGACATTGTGGTTTTCAATGGTGCCGCCCCGAAACAAATCCAGCAAACTCGCCCATTGAAATTGATCAGTGGGAATTGGCAGCAATTTGAGTCAGCTCGCGATGCCGCGATTGTCGGCCGCAATGTGGCTCAGCGTCGAGGATTGAAAGTTGGCGATCAATTCACGATTGGCGATTTATCGGTCCGCGTCGCGGGAATCTTTGAATCCAACGTTCCGTCGGAAGAAAACTTGATTTACACCAGCCTGCAATTCCTGCAATACACCCGAGGCTTGGACGCGGCCGGATTGGTGACTCAGCACGAAGTCATGCTCACCGATGACGCCGACCCTGATCGCGTGGCCGCCGCGATCGATCAAAAACTGCGGGCCGGCGCGGTGGCGACCAAGACTCGCCGGAAAGGAGCCTTCCAAGCCAGCACGCTTTCCGACTTGGTGGATTTGATCGGATTCGCTCATTGGTTGGGCTACGCCTGCGTGGCGCTCGTGTTGTCGCTGGTTGCGACCACCACGGTGATGAGCGTCCAGGACCGCATCAAGGAATACGCGGTTTTGCAGACCGTAGGCGTGCGGCCACTGCGTGCGATGCGATTGGTGCTGGCCGAAAGTACTATTCTGTGCATGGTGGGTGGGGTCGCTGGAACGACGTTGGCTCTCACCGCACTCGGATTCGGCGGATTCGCAATCGGTGCCGAGGGAGCCACGATCGCGTTTCGACCTTCGTTGGGGCTGGCAGTCACAGGAACGATGGTGTCCGTGTTGGTCGGGATGCTGGCCGGATTGATCCCCGCGATCCAGGCGGCAACTGTTCCGATCGTCAACGCATTGCGACAAGCCTGACTCGCATTCGCAACGTGGCCGCACGCGAACAACAAGCGACGGATTGGAATGGTGGCGTAGGCTGCCAGCCTGCCTTCAGAGCAATCGCAGGCCAGTGGTTTGTCAAAGTGAAGAGTTAGAATGAATCGTAGTGGACGAGGCGACGAGTCCTTGGTTTTGGCGGCAGTTCAGGACTCGTCGTCTCGTGCACTACCCTGAAAATAAGTCGTAACAGACCATTAGAAGCCTAGGTCCCTTTTCTCCACCGTCACATGCATTGGTTGAACGCCCCAGAAGTTCGCGTTGAATGACGCCGCGAAACATTTTCGCAAAAAACTAAGAAATGGATGAGGTGCAAACGCACGGAAACACGCAGGGTGAATTGAGGCGAAGAACGCTTTGCCACTCGCTACCCTCTTCCGTTGAAAATGAAATGAAAACCCAACTGAAACGAATCTTCGAGCTCGCCGTTCAGTTCGTTCTCCCGGCCTTGCTGGCTGCCTCAGCCCTTCCGGCCGCAGAGCAATCCGGTCTGGCGTCCTCCCATTTCGAATTGAAAAGTCGGCTCTGTGATGTGAATCCCAATTGGTCTGGAAAGCTTCCCAGTCAACTCGATCTCGTCGAACTGGGAACTGCAACCGACGAAGTCTCCCTGTTGCAAATGCACTTTCAACTGGTGCTCGATCGACTCAACGTGGCCGACGTGGATGACCTCAAGGATTCGCAATTGGAGGAGCGGCATCGCAACATCAACCGCCTTCGCGAATACATGCTGCGTGGCGAATTCCCTCAGAACGTGTTTGTCGCCGGGCGTCGTCCCGTCTTCATCGATCCATGGGGCGTTCACTGCGCTGTTGGTCATTTGATCGCTGTTTCTGGCCATGCTGACTTGGCTCAACAAATCAACCGTGAGCATCGTTTGAATGTGCTGAACGACATTCAAACCAAAGGTCTCGCCGAGTGGCAGTCGGCTTCAGGGCTTCGCATGGAAGAGTTGGCATTGATTCAACCCCACTACCAATTTCGGTTGAACAGCCAAACCATTCAGTATCCCGCTGAGTTGGAATCGCTGATCCTGGGGGATTCTTCTGCGATTCTGAAATCGTTGAGCAACGGCGAATTGGCATTGGATTCTCGCTGTGGAGGAAAGACGCTTCTGCACTTCGCTGCTGCGGCGGGCGACCTCGAGTTGGTGAAACGCTTGGTCGAAATGGGAGCCGACATCAACGCTGTTTCAACGTTGGGATGCGACGAAGCAGTCATTGCCAACCGTGGAAAGCACGCACGGTTCGAAATTCGGTGGGATGCAGCGACGCAAGTGACCAACGAGGAAAGCCGCTTGCAGTTGGGACGCGTCTACCAAACGACACGAGGTGCGTACGTCGCCGATGTTCTACAGGATTTTTTTGGTGGTGTGGCAGAGAAGAACGCATTGGATTTCGCCACTGCGAAACCTCGACCGACGGCGAGCAATGCTGGTCGGTACATGTACCGCCACAAAGGAATCCCGAATCCGTCCGGGAAAGCGGTTGCTGGCGACAATCCTTTGCAACGCTTGAAAGATGACCGCTCCGAAGTCGCCAAGTGGTTGCGAGAACAAGGCTTGAAATAGTCGCGGTGTTTTTCAAGAACAAACGACTCGTCCAAAGCCACCATTATCCGAAGGGAATGCACTCGCCATTCCGGTGGTAAGCACGTGAGCGGGAGTCCTTGGGCTTGATCACGTAGCGGCGTCTCTCCGAGACGCTGTCATTTGCGAGTCTCAGAGAGACTCGCCTACGTGATGCAACCCGCGACGAACGAAGCAATTGAAACAGAAAGTG
>NZ_JBICHO010000137.1:0-16781 GCF_043100905.1 Rhodopirellula sp. JB055
ACGTACCCGCATTGATCGGTTCGGCACCACAAAACGCCAACTCCCAGCCGCTCAAGTCGAGTGACTCCGCCTGAGCCGCATCGATTCGATCCACACACAATTGATAAGCGAAATTGGGCGCGCCGCTGATCGTTGCTTTGAAATCCGAAATCGCACGCAGCCATCGCGTCGGGCGAGCCAAGAAGGAACGGGGCGACATCAAAATCGCGTGGCCGCCAACATACAACGGTTCCAATATGCCGCCGATCAATCCCATGTCATGGAAAGGCGGCAACCAGAACAGGCCGCGTTCATATTCGCCGCTGGCGTCGTCGGTCCATTCAATCCCAAAGGCCTGACGAATCGATTCCAAGTTACTCAACAAATTCGCATGCGAAACCATCACGCCTTTGGGATCGCTGGTCGAACCGCTGGTGTATTGCAAGAGTGCCAGATCAGTCGACTCAATGTCGCACAAAGGCAACTCATCCTCGCTCGACTCGGACGCGGCCAAATCGGATTCGATTGATGCATCCGTCGCAAACGTTGCGAGCGCGGTCGTCTCGGCCGACACACGTTGCGGATCGATCCCGGCAATGGTTTCCTGATCGCTGATCAGGACCGTGGGACGACAATCCGCGACGGAAGCATCCAGACGCGGCATCGCACGCCCCGGCTTGGGATAGCTGGTCGGGACTGGGATCAAACGAGCCAGCTCGCAAGCCATGAATCCGATCATGAATTCTAGGCCCGGCGGAAACAATAACATCGCGCGATCACCAGGCTTCGCACCCGTGTCTCGCACCAAACGCAACGCCACTGCCCGTACTCGGCGGTGAAGATCAGCATAAGTCAGCGTCAGCTCCGCCTCAGTCCCATCCAACGAATCGTCTGGCAAGAACGTCAGAGCTGGACGATCGGGATGCCGCGCGGCACGATCAACGAGCAAATGAGCAAGCGACTTCCATCGCATCTCTTTGGGCTCGCGGGTCGTTGAATCAGCGGTTTCTGATTTGCGTAACATACGGTCTCGGGCAGATGGCCGTTCAGGTGGGCACTTCGATGACTTTTGATTCGCCGGGGCAGGATAGTGACTCTGGGCACCTTTCGTCCCAGCATATAACTCTGCTAGGTGGATGGAAAGCGTGAAGGAGTTTCTTTGATGACACGCCAAAATTCATCGGGGGGGTCTCCCTGCTTGCCGCACAATCGTCACGGATAGCGATCGACCAAAACTCCTCAAGCTGCCCTATCGTTACAGGTTGCCAAGCTGGATCGAACCCCCCTTCCATGGGCGTCACCGAAATGGCGGGTGAACGACTTTCCGACGCACCGACATTTGCCAGCAAAACGCGGGGCCAAACGCACCAACCGCGCAAAATGCTCCCCGAAGGTATTTCGATTTCGATTGTGATGATCGAACCGCAGGCCAGGGATTCTCTGGTCACGATCCCCCATCGAGCAAACCGGCGGCGGTCGCATTCATTTTGGCGAGCGGTCTATCACGACTTGTTTTGTGGGGAGTGGGGATTGGATTGATCATCAGAACGATCCCATTTTTGTTCGCTGGGGTTCAATTTGATAGAATCCAAAGCGTCCGTTTGACACAGACGGTCCCCGCCTGACTTCCCCCCAACCCCCATGAGCTTTCCGATGAACGTCAATCGCCCCGATGGCCAACGCGTTGCCCGCAGAGACTTCGTCAAACTGGGAGGAGCCATCGCTGCCGGTGTTGCGACGACCAACCTCTTCGACGCCCGTTTTGCTCATGCGGCGGGTGCTCCCACTGCTTCTGCAGAAACCTACGTGGGGGAACTTTACGCTTCCTTGTCCGACAAACAGAAAACCGCTGTTTGGCGACCGTTTGATCACACCGACCGCCTGAAGATCAATCCAAACTGGCACGTCAGCAAAACGACCATCGGCGACGATCTCTTCTCGCAGAAGCAGAAGACGCTGGTCGGCCAAATCGTTCGCAACATCACCTCCAAAGACGGATACGATCGTCTGATCGAACAAATGGAATACGATGATGGCGGATTGGACAGTTACAGTTTCGCATTGTTCGGAGAACCAGGCTCGGACCAGTTCCAATTCGAATTGACCGGTCGTCACGTGACGATGCGAGCCGACGGAAATCGGCTCGACAAAATCGGTTTTGGCGGCCCAGTTGTTTACGGACACGGCGAGGAATATCTGCCCGACAGCCCGTTCTTTCAGCAGACGCTGCAAGCCAACAAGGTCTTCCAAGCCTTGGACGCCGACCAAGCCAAACAGGCGTTGCAGAAAAAGGCTCCCCGTGAAACCGCGGTGCAACTGAAAGGCGAGCACGGACACTTCCCAGGGATTGGCGTCGACCAACTTTCCAGCGATCAAAAGGAACTCGTCGAATCGACCCTCAAGATGTTGCTGGCCCCGTATCGTGAAAACGATTCGAAGGAAGTCATGGAGATTCTGAACAGCAGCGGCGGACTCGACCAACTGCACATGGCCTTCTATCAACAAGAAGACATCGACAACGATCGTGTCTGGGACATCTGGCGAGTCGAAGGCCCGTCGATGGTCTGGCACTTCCGCGGCGCACCCCACGTCCACGCCTACCTCAACATCGGCATCAAGTCCTAAGCGGTGGCATAGGCTTCCAGCTTGTTAATACCCCACATCTCGAAACACCAAAAATTAGTGTCCGATCAGAGTGGATTAGTGTTCCGCCAGAGCGGTCAAGGGAACACTAATCCACTCTGATCGTACACTAATGGTTCTTGAACAAGGGATATTTGGCTTCGAACCGCTCTTATTCCCAATACAAGCGACTCCCAAAAAATGTGTGGTACCCAAAAGCTAGAAGCCTATGCCACTTTTGGCCACCAAACCTGCGCCGACCACGGCGAGCAGGAGGATTCCGGCGCAGCCGATGGGTTTGTTGTCGGCCATTTGTCGAGGGTGTGATTTCTCAAGCTCTTCGCTGAGCTTCTCGATTTGTTCCTTGGACTCATGAAGCGATGAATCCGTCGCTTCTCGGTACAGCTTGATCGCCTTGAGCTTTTTTCCTTCCAAGAGATGAGCTCGGATTTGATCCAATGTTTCTTGGGGAAGCTCTACCATCACGTTCGTCCTGTTGAAGTTGTTTGAGAAGCGGTGAGATCTCGTTTATCGCAGGTCGGATTCCTTGGTCGCAACCGACATCGGAATTCAACTGAATCATCCCCCCCAGCCAATCAGTTCCGAAGATCGGCGAGTTTTTTCAGCTCATCTTCCGAGAGGGCCCGATCAAACACGCTGACGCCGCCGATCCATCCCGTGAAGCCGACACTGCGACTGCTGTGAATCACCCGCCCAATCGTGAACGGCCCGCCTTGCTCTGCATCCGGCGGTGAATAAATGCCGTGCGGGTACCACCATGGGTTCAATCGCAAGCCAACGAGGTTTCGGTCGGTCTCAACCCATTCATCGTTTTCATCCTTCTCCAGCGTCACAACAACTTCGGTGTAGCGGTAACGGCGACGTTCAACGCGTTGGTTCTCGTCCTCACGCAAGACTTCCGTCTCAGACACCTCAACTTCCGGCGGGCTGTAGTACTGAGCCTCGGGGAACTCCCTGTCTTCACCGTCCTGCATCCCGGGCGTCCGAGCGTAATGTGCTTGCATGTAGGCGTTGTGGGCATACGACAGCAAGTTGTTCGACTTGGGGTTCTTGAGCCATCGCTCACCCGAAACACCATTCAGCCAACCCGTGATTTCGTTTTGCTCGTCGTCAAACGTCATTGCAAAACACTGCCAGGACGCAGCGAGCTTTTCAGGCGGCGAATCAGCGGAGACGGCGGGCGATTGCCCAAGCGAATTGCATTTGTGCAACGCGTACTTGTTGAGGAACGAACTGGCTCCATTCTCTGACACATGACCGCACGCGCTGCCTGGCTTATTTAGCCCAGCGAACAAGGCGTATTGCCGCTGCCCACGTTCGACCTTCTTGATCGAAGCCGTCGACGATTGCTTGAGGTCCGTGCCTTCATGCCAGATTCCCGCCAGCGCGTGGTTGCCACTTTCTCGAATCGCCCACACAACAACGGTCACCGACTTCCCTTCGCCTTTGATATCCAACGGTGTGTCATGCAGACGCGACCGGGGAATGAACAAAAACGGTCGGAAGTTCGGTTCCGACTCTTGGCGAATACGAATCGCTTGCCCAAACGGCCCATCGTTCAGCAGCGGAAAATCCGCGTAAGTGGCTTGCCTGCCTTCGCCCCAGTAGTCGCGCACATAGTTCGCGGCATCCAACGGGTACACATTCGCTGAACCAGCAGGCACGTGCGCGATGAAACGTTCTTGCCCAGTCGATTCACGCTGCGTGAAGTTCCAGAACGCGACCAATCCAGGTGTGTTTCGAACCACGTCCCGATTGGCAGGCGGATCAAACGCCGAGACGATTCCGCCGGGAATGACCAAAGTGAAGATGAAAAGAAAGAGGGGACGTTGCATAGTCAATTCCAGCGTGGAAATCAAGTGAGTGCGTCGTCAGGAAGGATTTGCGAACGACGTTTTCTGGTGGGGCCACAAGAGCGACAAAGCTCAAAGGTTGCGGAAGTATAAATCATCCACGTCTGCGTTGCCTCGGTCGCTGCCCCCAATCACCCTGGCAAGTTCAATCGGACACCGGCTGTTGAAGATGCCAGCGTGTGATGACGGGCGGAACGTGCCGATCCTATTCCGCCGATTGACTCAATTGATCGATGACTATCATTCCGGCTCTTGCTCGCGAATTGTTCGGTGCAAGCAACAACGCAGTCTCAAAGTGCAGAGACGCTTGTTGTATCTGGTCCTGACTCAAGAACACGTGCGCGAGATTGAGGTGCGTCACCACATCGTCAGGGAAATCGTCCAAGATGCGTTCGTACAGTTTGATCGCGGCCTCCGAGTCTCCAATCCCCGTGCTGGCTTCCGCGAGTGCAAACACGACGTCCAAGTCATCTGGCGCGTGGTGATGGCAACGCAGCAACTCTTCGTGAGCGGATTCGAAATCGCTGGCCCCCAGATGGGCAATGGCAAGTTGAAAACGGGACAACCAATGCCGAGGGTTCGATTCCGGGATCCCCACGGTGGCGACAACCAACAGATCTCGAGCCGCCTCGTAGTCTTCCATTTCAAGCAACAATTGTCCGTAACGTTGCAACCCGCGGTAGTAATCTGGGAACGCCTTGACTCCCCGCTCGAATTCCTCCACCGATTCATCGATTCGGCCCATCCAGCGTAAACAGTCCGCAAGAATAAACTGGCTCTCCGCATCGCCATCCAAAATTCGAATTGCGTCTCGAGCACGCGGCGCGGCGACCTCAAACTTCCCTGCCCAATGCATGACTTTCGCAAGGTTTCGCATCGCGATTCCTTGAGCCGTGCGATCGATGCGGTCGAACACCGATTGATCGACTTCGGCAATTGCTTCCGGAGGCAACTGTTCCAAGGGAATGGAACCGGCCGTCAACCATCCCGCGTCTTGCATTTCCGCGATCAGCCAACGCGACAACTGCCGGTGGGCATCAATGGTCGGGTGAACATGATCCAGGAAATACTCTTCGCCCAAAATGTCATGCCCATGTTCGTCACGACAAACTTCGCGCAGTGCGGATTCAAAATCGAGCACACGAACGTCATCAGACTCGGGAAGTTCACGAATGAACTGAGCGAAGTCGCTCGGAGCACGCAGGGGACAAATGTCTCGATCGATCGAGGATCGAAACGCTGAACGAGCAACCTCATAATCGCCGGCCTCCCATGCTTTCCGGCCTCGTTCGAAAAAGTCTTCTTTGGGGTCCGGTTTGAACGGACCGCAATCCTTTTCGTTGGAAGCCGGAACGACAAACAAAATCTTCGCGTTCGCCGATCGGGCAATGGAAATCATGCGTCGCACGTTGAACCGAAAATGCTTGCCAACATTCTCACTCCATTCCCCATCGCGAACATAGTCTGATGGACCGACCGTGTGGTTCAGGCGTTCGTCGACTTCAGCGGCCAAACCGATCGAGTTCGATTCGGATTTCGGTGGACGTTTTTTGGGCACAAGGGAATCGATGACCCGATACGTTCGTGTCTTGTTCAACCATCCTGTCAACCAAAGTTGAGCCTGGGGCTGGTCAAAGAAATCCGCGTACGTTCGCCGTTCAAGAAACTCGTTCTGACCGGTGTAAACGATGAACAGATCAGGCTCGTACTCAGCCAACTCTTCCATCACCGCCGCAACGCGGTAACTGGCGTAGCTGACCCCGCCCGCGTTGAAAACTTCGTGGTTCGTGTTTGCATCAACACGAGGCAACCATTCTCGCAACCATCCCGAAAACGACGTGTTGTCGTCGTAAGGTCGACCAAACGTCGTGGATCCTCCCAGGCAAAAGATCCGCTGCGTGTTCGCTGGCTTGGTCAACGGAAAGCGTTGGTCGTTGAACCAGACCAACTTGTTTTCCGCGGTTCGCATCCAGGCATTGCCATCTTCATCGATGTAGCGTTCCAACAAGGGAACCTGCTTCGAAAACCCCATCAGCGGGTCGGCTTGACCGGTCGATTTCCCCACGCCGATCAGCGTCAGCGCTAGCTCGATCGCGACCAATCCCAACACGGTCGTCACGAGACCGAAGCAGGCCTTTTTGGTCCTGCTGAGCGAATTCGAGTTTTGCTGACGTGTGGCATGGCCGGAAGAAGGCTTGCTGGAGTTCGTGGTCATAGCCCCGAAGCGGATTGTTCGCACCAAGCGTGCAATTGCGGCAAGAACGATTGATAGGCAGGATCGGAAGCCACATTCCGAGTCGCTCCCGGATCACTGTCGAGATCGATCAAGACGATGTCTTCGAGTTTGCCGGTCTTGCTGGACACATATTCCGTGTAACGAAACCGCTCCGTGCGAATGCTTGTTCCAAGCACAGGCCCAACGCCTGGTTTGGATTTCTTGTATTGGCTGATCGCGGCCGGACGAACCGACAGCTTGGGATCACGGACCACTCCCGCGATGCTCTTGCCTTGGCAGTGTTCTGGAACCGGCACTCCGGTCAGCTCGCACAAGGTTGGGAACACGTCCACCAGTTCCACCAACGATTTCGTTTCACCGGCAGGTACGCCAGGGGCCGACACGATCAAAGGGACTCGCGTTGCGATTTCATAGTTGGTGTGTTTGCACCAATCGCCAAAGTCGCCGACGTACCAACCATGGTCGCCCCACAACACGACGATCGTGTTCTCGCGTTGCCCGTTGGCATCGAGAGCGTCCAGCACCTTTCCAACTTGAGCGTCCATGTAGCTCACCGCGGCCCGGTAACCATGAATCAGCTCGCGAGTCTTCTCGTCGTCGAGCATCTTCGTCTTCGCGGGAATGTCGGCGTAGTTCTTCAGCTCACCCCAACTTGATCGAGCATACGGCAACCCATCAATCACATCTTCGCGAGAAGGAATTTCAATGGCGTCGCGGTCGTAGAGGTCCCAGTACTTGCCGGGTGCATTGAACGGCAGGTGAGGCTTCAGGAATCCAACGGCCAAGAAGAACGGTTTGTCTTGCGTGGCAAAGCGTTCCAACATGGCAACCGCTCGCTCGGCATTGTGCCCATCGACGTACGCATTGTCCGGGACATCGCCGCCGTTTTCGATTGATGGGCCAGGCTTCTCGCTCGAGTTGGCCGGATTGCGTTTGCGAGGCAGTTCTTGGACGTAACCTTTTCCCTTGCTTCGATCTCGCGGGGCCCACTCGTTGGCATCGACGGTCCACGCCGCCGCATCATCACTGGCGCTGTGGTAGACCTTGCCGAGAAACCCCGTTTCGTAGCCGTTGCGAGACAGGTGTTGCGGCAGCGTCAGCACGTCGGGGAGTTTCGACCTCAGCGGAGTCTTGTAGTTCCAGCACTGAGTCGTTTCCGGACGGCAACCACTCATCAAGCTGGCTCGCGAGGCACCACAAACGGCGACCTGGCAATACGCACGGTCGAACCGCATACCAGAAGCCGCCAAGCGGTCGATATTTGGCGAGTGAATGAACGATTTGCCGTAACAACCAAGCTCGGGTCGCAAGTCATCGACGGCGATCATCAACACATTGAGCGGTTTCGATGGCGAGGTTCCTTGTGCCGACGCGGGCATCGGCAGCGAACAAACCAAGCTGACCAAGCCAAGAAACAGATGGCGGGGTGAAAGAGCGTGCATGGTAGGAATTGGGATGCGGGGGAATCTTTGCGGGGCTCCCGTTATAGCTGAATCCTCGGTGGATTGTGGAGGAAACTGCGACTCACAGGCTGGAAGCCTGATCCACGCGGGTGGTCTCACCTGACGACTGCTCGTGTGCTTTGCTACAAAGCGTCCCTGGTGGTGACTCTTCTGGACCCCAAACTTGACACGCTTGTTGAAACGATTGCTTGATGACGTCGAATGACGCCCTTTGTCGAATCAGTCCCGCTTCGATGTCGAAGGCGCACCTGCTGTGGGTGCCGCATGCTGGCGGTGCGACCGCTCCGCTGTTCAAACAATTTCGCGGTCTGACAACGTCGCGAAATGACCCGAGCTCGATCCACTTGTGGGCCATCCGGATGGCTGGGCGTGAATCCCGTTTCTCGGATCCGCTTGAAACCAACATGGACTCCTTGGTGGAATCGATCGCGACCGAGACGGCACGAACCTTTGCTGATGACGACACGTTGGTGCTGGCGGGACACAGCCTTGGTGCGTTGATTGCTTATCGCCTGGCAAATCGGCTGCTGGAAGGATCGTCCGGTCCATCGCGTGTGCAAGGGCTGATCGTGATGGGAGCCTCGCCGCCCAACCAATGGACGCAAAACCGCGACTGGTTGGACTGGGACGACGACGCGTTCGCGGAAGAACTCGACCGTCGCTATGGCGGATTGCCCGCCGGTTTGAAACAGCATCCCGACGCGCTGGCGATGTTCTTGCCCATCGTGCGCGCGGACTTGAAACTGGCACGAGGAGTCGCAACTGCGGAGCACCCGACCATCCCCATTCCCATTCGGGCTCTCGCCGGGTCAGAAGACCATGTTGCCAACCGAGCCAAGATGCAAGGCTGGCAAGCACTCACATCGGCCGGGTTCTCTCTGCGAGTGTTACCCGGCGATCATTTCTTTCCGGTTGCGAATCTCGGCAAAGTGTTGCTGACCGCGGAAACGTTGGCCGGCGTCAGTTGAATTTCCAGCGGGGTGGTTCGTCTCTTTGCAGCGGTTCTTGCTTCAATAACTGACGTAACATCGCGATGGGCAATATCCCAGCTTCCATGATCGAATCGTGGAATTCACGTTCGGTCATCTCACCCGACAAAACCATCTCACGGTGCAATTGGCGGATCTGCAATGCACCGAGCATGTACGCGGCTTGGTACAGAGGCGGGTAGCTTGGACCGATGCTGCGTCGAACTTCCGCCGTCGCGTTGCGTCGTTCGAAACCCACGTTGTCGACCAGAAAATCGACGCACTGATCCGGTGAAAAGCGTGCCAAGTGAAAGTTCAACGAAAAGATAATTCGTGCGCACCGGTGGGCTCGCCAAACCAGCATCCCCATCCGTTCTTCGGGAGTGCGAGCGAAGCCATCGTCGTACAACTTCAGTTCCCAATAGACGGCCAATCCTTCCAACCAGAACGGCGTGCTCATCGTGCGGCGGTGAGGTTGGTACCGCTCGTTGCTGTACATCTGCAAGTGGTGACCAGGAATCAATTCGTGATGCACCGTCGCGCGAGCGTATCCGATGTTGTTGCCTCGCAAGCTTTGGCGTTTGTCACTTGGCGACATCTCCGAAGTCGGGAATGAAACGCTGATCACTTCGCCACCGGTGAAGAAGGGATTCACCTTTTGTCGCTCGGGAGTCATCATGATCATCCGCCAGCAATAATCGGCGAACGGTGGGACCGTGATCCAGTCGCGTTTTCGCAACCATTCGACCGATTGGTCAGCCATCTCGCCGATCAAAACCGGCTGTTGGCCCGGGGCCACGTGGTGATTCTTCATCCGTTCCACCGCGGCTTTCCAGTCGTCACCCAAACCCATGTCTTGGGCAACCCGAACCATTTCGGATCGCACAATCGCGTATTCCTGCTCTGCCAATTCGATCAATTCCTCTGGCGAATGATCGATAAACTGACGACGCAGTTCCAACTCAATTCGTTCTCGGCCAACCGGCGTGCCGGACAAATCCTTTTCGACCGACGAGGTTGCCGGAGCAAGTTTTTCGCCGGACTCTTCGATCCGCTTGCGTCCCAATCGTGTTTCAACCTCGGCGGTCAAGAGATGCCAATCGACTTGATCGTCCAGCGACCATTCCTCGAACGGTTTGCCATCCAATTTCAAGGCCGCCAACTCGTCTTTCCACTGTGGCAACTGTGCCATCTTTTTTTCGCGATCGCGGCTGCGACGAGTGAAACGCCGAACGATCGATGGCATCCAAGTCGCTTCTCGTTGCGACCATGTTTCGATTGGCGGATACGCTTCGCCGAACACGAACGTTTCCGCAGGTGACGGTAAGTCAATGGAATCGCTGGCAACTCGTTTGGACAGCTTCTCCGTCTGTGATTCGTCAACCTTCAGGCCGTCTTTCCATGCCCGAAGTTTGCTGCCGGTTTCCTTCGCCAAATCGAGCACCCACCAATTGAAATCGGGGTGATAGCCTTCGTAGAAGGTTTGCCAAGATTGGTACGCGTCTACCAAGTCATCCGCTGCGTCCATGACCGGTTGGCTGACGGAGACCGTTTCATCGTTGTCTTTCTGTTGGAATGAATCCAGCGACTTGCTGAGCGATTCCATCTCAGCCGCCATCGCTTGTCCATCCAACGGCTTCACTCGATTGGAAAGATCCGTCAGCGAGATCAATTGATCGGTGAAGGGAGACAACTCGCGGAGCTCTTCCGACGATGCAACAAGCGGTATAAGTTGTCTCTTTTAATCACCGACAGCCGCGAGCAGTTCGCGAGCAACTTCCGCATCCGCGCCGCTCAACGCCGCATCTCCCTCGGCACCGATCGCCGTCTGCAACTGGTCTTCCCAAGCCGCCAAGAACGCGGCGGTTTGCGACAGTCGTTCCTCCGCCACGCGAACTGGCAATCGACGTTTCAGCGTTTCCAGGTCGGTTTGGTAGTGATTTTGAATGTCCATCCAAGCCGTCTGAGGCTGGAGTTTTTCTAGGTCGATCAACGCGGAGGCGACTTCCTCCGATGGCGACTCCGACTCAGAAGTCGCTTCATCGATCGACATCCCCGGTTTCAATTTCTCGATGAAGAAATCCAGCGTGCGTCGTTTGCCGTACGCTCCGCCGTCGCTGTGCCCCACACCTGGCATGACCAGCATGTCGAAGTCCTTGCCCGCTTTAATCAACGCATCCGCGAAACGCAGCGTGGATTCCGGTGGCACGTTCGTATCGAGCTCGCCAACGATCAAAAACAGATCGCCGATCAGGTTGCCCGCATTGTCGATGTTGCTGCACTCGGAATAGTGGTCGCCGACGGGATAGCCCATCCACTGTTCATTCCAAGAGGCTTTGTCCATCCGATTGTCGTGACAACCGCACGCCGCCACGCCAGCGTCGTAGAAATCACCGTGGAACAACAACGCGGATCCGGTGTTTTGGCCACCTGCCGACGTCCCAAAGATGCCGACACGTTCCAAATCCATTGCCGGATGCTCTTTCGCGAGAGCCTTCATCCAGGCAATGCGATCAGGAAAACCTGCGTCCTTCAGGTTGTGCCAACACACATCATGGAAGGCCTTGGATCGGTTGGCGGTCCCCATGCCGTCGATCTGAACGACGATGAAACCAGCGTTCAAATAGTCACGGTGCCAAGGTGCCGAGCGAAACGATTTTGGAACGTGAGAATCGTGAGGTCCGGCGTAGATGTACTCGACAACAGGATACTTTTTGTCAGCGGCGGGGTCGTAGTCTTCCGGGAAACAGGCCAATCCCCAGATGTCGGTCTCGCCGTCCCGGCCCTTGGCTGAAAAAACTTGCGGCAGGTTCAGCTTGGCATCGTCGGGCGTGATGGTTGCTTTGGCCAGCGTTTGAATCAGTTTGCCATCAGCGGAACGAAGCTCGTGAACGGGCAATGAATCAACTCGCGAATGAGTGACCACCAAACGACTTCGATCGGGTGAAAATGTGGCGGTGTGATTCCCGTTCCCATCCGTCAACAAGGTGAAGTTCTCGCCGCTGAAGTCCACCCGAGCGTAATGTTTCAAATACGGGTCTTGGTCTTCATGCAGGCCACTGACCACCAAATCCAGCACGCGATTTTCTTCGTCGATGTTGTCGATCGCGCGCACGACGAATTCGCCCTGCGTGATCGGTTGAATCCCGTTTTCACCCGACAGGTCCACCAAGTACAGATGTTGATAGCCATCTTTCTCACTGACCCAGATGACTTCGTCACTGGAATCCAAGTAAGTCCATCGGGGCAGGTCGGTTTTATGGGTGGTCCAGATGAACGTTTCGGATTGCTCATCGATGACCGTTTTGACTTTGCCAGACAACAGGTCGATATCGAACAAGCGGAACCGTTGATGGCCGCGCCGGGTCACCGCTAACAAAGCTCGGTGCGGTCCGACCATCCGCACGTTCCAAAAACGCTGGGACATCCAAGGCAAATCCAGCTCGACAGCTTCGCCCGTTTCCGCGTTAAATGACAGCAAGCGAGTCTCATCGACTGGATCGCCAGGCAACAAGTAAGGTCGCGATTTCAGGACCGCTCGCCCGGCCGCTTTGGGCGACGATTCGACCAAGTGAACCGGTTGAGTCTCGTAGGGAATGACCGCTCGTGTCAGCAACACGGTTCCGTCCGGCGACCATTGAGGCGACTGCAACTTCATCGGTTGAGCCGACTCCTCGGCGTGGTCACCAAAGGATTCAGCCAACTGAGACTCCTCGATCAACGTCTTCCATTCATCCGATTCTGCACGCTGCAATTGCAGACGTCCCTCGGACAGTCGAGCCAAGACTTTGTCGTTGCCGGGGGCAGGTACTCCAGCGGACCAATCATCGCCGCGTCGAAAATCGCGACGGCGGCGTCCACGGCGTTCCGGTTCGGGTTGCGTCACGCGGGCAGGTTCTGAAACCTCCACGCGAGCCGGTTCAATGTCAGCAACGAAGTACCCAAAAGGAGTTTGGTTGTCACCAACCAGTTCCCAGACGTGCCCTGCGAAGGTCGTTCGGACAAACGTCTCACCCGCGGGGATCGACTCGTACTTGACGCGTTTGCCGCTGCTATCGACCCAGATCAATTGCAACGCTTGATCGGTTTGGTTGACGAACGTGATTTCGGTGTGGGCTTCGGCAGATCGACCGGATCGTGGTGCGCGACCTCCGCGAAGTTCAGCGTCTCGTGTGATGTCTTTGTTGTCGGAATCGACCTCTGTCATTTCGCCGGTTTCGGCATCCACTCGAATGCCGGTGAACGATCCATCCGCGTTCTGACGACGGAACCAAAACGAGTCGTCATTGGTCCAGTGCGGGGTCAACGTTTGCTGAATGACGCGTGGACGTGGTGACTTGGAACCCTGTGCAATCGTTTCCGACGCCCCAGCAACGAAAGCCAATCCAATCAACAACGCGGCGATACGAAAGCCAGCGTTCGCGGGCAAACGCCCGACCAAAATTCCGTGCATCCAATTGTGAAACGGCAATTTCATGTTTATATGTTCTGTGGAATCGTGCATGTCAGTGGCTAGCGCCCGCGCCAACCGAGCTCTTGATTGTCCCCACCCATCATGGCTTTGAAATCCATTGATTTCGCAGGATTTGGATCCACTTTAGTCAAGCAGACGCCAACGATGCGGCACCTCGATTGAATCACCGCTCAATGGCGAAATCTTGCACCTACCCTCTTTGATTCGGGAACAATCATGCTGCCTTCACGAGTAAAGGCGTTGGATTCTCACACCGGTGGGGAACCGACCCGGATGGTGATCGACTTGGATGGCACCCTGGTTGGCCCCACCATGGCGGACCGTCGCCTCCACCTCCGGCAGGAATTCGCGACTTTGGGAGCACCGATCGTCAACGAGCCTCGCGGCAACGAAATCATCGTGGGCGCGTGGATCTGCCAACCGGTCGATCCGAATTGTTTCGCGGGGGTGGTGTTCTTCAACAATGTGGGCGTGTTGCAGATGTGCGGCCACGCGACAATTGGCGTGGTTGCAACGTTCGCTTGGCAAGGCAAGTTGACTCCGGGCATCCATCGAATGGAAACTCCCGTGGGAATCATCGAAGTCGAACTGCATCCCGACGGTAAAACGGTCTCATTCGAAAACGTCGCCAGCAGACGTTATCAAGCTGCCGTTCGTGTCGAGGTTCCAGGTTCAACGTCTCTGGCCAACGGTTTTGTTACCGGCGACATCGCCTATGGAGGCAACTGGTTTTACTTGGTCGACGACCATGGCTTGGACCTCGAACTCAGTGATGTTGACGAGCTGATGTCGGCCGCTTTGGCGATCAAGGCCTCGCTGCGCGAACACGGGATCACGGGCGAAGACGGTGCGGAGATCGATCACGTCGAACTGGTTGGCCCTTCGGATCGAGCCGACGCGAAAAACTTTGTGTTGTGTCCCGGCAACGCCTATGACCGCTCGCCGTGCGGCACGGGAACCAGCGCCAAGGTGGCTTGTTTGGCAGCAGCCGGCAAACTCAAAGCCGGCGAAACGTTCCGACAAGAATCGATCACGGGAAGCTGCTTCGAGGCGAGCTACCGAGTCGACGAATCCGGGGCCGTGATTCCAAAGCTCACCGGATCAGCAGAAGTCATCGCCGAAACAACGTTGCTGTTCGAGCACGAATGAATCGGACTCAGAAAGCCCGTACAAGTGACACCCAAGTCACGGATTGCCTTCGTTGCCTTTGCGGCGGTCTTCCAATTGCTTCGTTGCACCGCGAAGCGAGTCGAGCAAACGAGGGACTTGGCCGGCCGCCAAAAACACGCGAGCACTGACGGCGGATTGAGGGAAGAAGCTGGTCAAGAAGTCGAGACCGAACTCGGTCGCGCCGTGACCGATCATGACTCCGTTGGCATAGGTTCCGCTGAGCACTTCATCAGGTAGCTTCAAGTCGTCGTAGATTTCTTGCGGACTTGGTCGACGTTGTTCCGCGTTCGGGTTGGGTGTCGGCGTGGGCATCACCGGATCACCGAAGCGACCTTTGTACAACTCCAGATTCTTTTGCAACGCGTCGACAAACTGAGGCATCACAGCGTGCGGAATGACCACGCGGACGGCGACCCGATGGGGACGACCGACGGTCTGCAAGAAGTCGACGATGAACTCACTGGGGCCAGTCATCACGATCGCGCCCGTGCTGAAACAACCGCCCGCCACGTGATCAGGCACGCGGGCTCGGACGGCCGGATTTTCGGCAGCAGGATTTTCAGGAACCGGGTTCGGAGTTCCCGGTTGCCCTTCCCCTGGTTGGCCACCGGTCGGTTGACCGCCGTTGGGCAAGCCGTCGCCCCACTGACCTCCGCCGGGTTGTCCGTCGTCGGCGGGGCTTCCACCGGACGCATTTTCGTCGTTAGGAGGACCGTCAAAAGGAGGTTCAGAAGGCGTGTCAGAATTCATCGGGACCGCATTTGCAGGGAAGTGAAACGAGACAACGACTCCCATTCTACCCAGCGAGTTGCCGTCTGTCGTCGGGACTGGACATGGCCTTTGCCTCGAGCGTGGGGGGGGACGAATGTTTGTTATGCAAGTTCGAAGTCCAAGCTTGGTTTGCACTTGCGATCACTTCACGCCATCTTAAGATGGATGTCTCATTCCCCATTTCCAGCATCCCCGTCTGAAGGTCCCCCCGCCGTGTTAACTGAAGCCACCATCGAACGAATGTTTCGTGAACTCGTCAGCGACCCCAAAAATTGCTCGGAAGAAACCTTCGAGCAAGCAGAAGAACTGCTCGAACGTGAACTGCGTGACGAGAGTCCACTGCGACACCGTTTGACTGTGGAACTCGAAGAGCTTCGCACCCTGGCCGCCAAGTGATTTGACGGAGTCATGCGGAAACCTTTCGGTTTTCATTGCCTGACGCGTCTTACCTAAACCGCCAAACCCAATCTTGGCGAACGATTTCCAACCATCTGCCTCGGTTGGACACAAACTGACAAAACGAAATGAATGGCGCGGTTGACAACAACCGCCCCTTTCTTTGCCCGGTGTCACTTTCTTTGCCCGGTGTCATTTCCCAGGTTGCCCGACCGCTGAGGCCGCCAATCGATCAGAACGCGACCACGTCAGCCGAGTCGCGGCTTCCCCTTGGGTGACACCCCAACGCGATTCGAGGCGAGTCGCATTCTTCGATGCCGACTCAGCAACCACTCGCAGGCTGCCTCTTGAGAGGCGTCGATGTTGCCGAAGACGATATTGCCGAAGACGATGTTCCCCGTCTGGATGATGCAGAAGCCACAGCGGATTTCGAATTGGGTCTCGCTGCATCTCGCTGGCGTTGATCGGGTGACGCAGGCTTCCCCAACAAACGCAAGCAATCATGCAGCGTCATCGACATCGGATCCATCTCGCGCGGATCCGACGTGTCGAACAACCATTCTTGAAACGCATTCTTCAACCAACTCAACATCGCTCACCTCTTTCAACCCAATGTTCAGGAAACCGCTTGGCTGCGGTGAACGCTGGCGAACCGCCAACGTCTGAAAGAAGTATCGAACTGTCCGGTAAGAGTACCGTGAAGCCATCCTAAACTTCAGCTCATCAAGCTAGTGGTCTGCCACGACTTGTTTTTAGGTTAGTGGGCGAGGCGACCAAGCCAGGACAGGGGTGAAATACCAAGACTCAGCGCCGCCGCCACAACGAAAA
>NZ_JBICHO010000138.1:0-3109 GCF_043100905.1 Rhodopirellula sp. JB055
CTCGACCAAGTCCAAGGACTGACGCCTTGTCGACGCGAACACAAGCGGCGTAGCAACGAACCACGACCGGTCGAAAACCACCTCGATTGATTTCGGCCGCAGTGGCAACAAACAGTGCTCCTGCGTCGCTTGAGAACCTGCTACGATTGCCGCATGGATGTTCTGTGTTTGCAATCAGGAAGCAGCGGCAACTGTGTCTTCGTCGACACGGGCTCGGAGTGTGTGCTCTTTGACGCGGGAATCAGCTTCCGCAAAGTGCAAACTCGGCTGAACGAAGCCGGACGCGACGCATCGGAAATCGATGCCATCGTGATCTCGCACGATCACCGCGATCACATCGGCTGCTTGGGCGTCCTGAATCGCAAACTCAACGTGCCGATTCACATCAGCCGCCGAACCCTTCAATCGACCGAGCGCCGCGTTCCACTCGGCCCCGTCCACGAAATCCAGCATTTCGTCCCCGGCGAAACGTTCACGATCGGCGAGACCGCAATCGAGACCATGCCCACGCCACACGACGGTGTCGATGGAGCCGTCTTCACGTTGGACAACGGCTGCTCTCGATTTGGATTGTGGACGGATCTGGGATGCGTCTTCGATGACATGCTCGCCAGCGTCAACACGCTCGACGCGCTGCTGATCGAAAGCAACTACGACGAAACCATGCTGGCCAATTCGGGCTACCCTGAATTTCTTCGCGATCGAATCTCGGGGCCACGCGGACACATTTCCAACCGCGAAGCCGCGGAAGTGATCTCCCTCGCCAGCGGCGACCTGCAGTGGGCCTGCTTGGCTCACCTTTCCGACGAGAGCAATTGCCCTGACGTGGCTTTACAAACTCATCGCGAATGCCTGGGCGATAAACTGCACCTGGTCTGCGCCGACCGCCACCTCGCAACACGACCACTGCGAATCTATCCCGCAAAGAACCAGAAACTCACGCAGCAGATGTTCTTCTGAAGCGGTAAGTGGATCCGCCGCTCACAATGCCTGAACTGGATGACCGCACGATGGACTTCGAGTCGATGGCTGTCCGTCGACCAGCCTGAATGCCCAAATCACCCCATTAGGGTAAACAAGCTTCCATCCGCCTCCGTCCAGCCGCCGATAATTTGACGCAGCAAGTCAATTGAGTCAGAGTCTTCGCACCTTCCTTTTCCGTTCTTGCTGCAGTTGAGTGATTCCATGACCGTCAGCATCTTCAATGACGTCATCGGCCCGGTGATGCGTGGCCCCAGCAGTTCGCACTGCGCCGCTGCTCTTCGAATCGGGCGTCTCGCTCGCGATTTGGTGGACGGCGACCTGCAACATGTGCTGATCCAATTCGATGAATCCGGGTCCCTGCCCGCGACCCACACCAGCCAGGGTTCCGACATGGGGCTGTTCGGCGGGTTGCTCGGATGGGAAGCCCACGACGAACGCCTGCCAAACTCCCGCCAACACTTGATCGACAACGGCATCGCCTTTGAGTTCGAATACGGCGATTTCGGCGACGCTCACCCCAACACCTATCGACTGACCGTTTGCGGGGCACAAGAGTCACACACTTTGATCGCGACCTCGACCGGCGGGGGAATGATCGAGGTCACCTCGATCGATGACTTCGACGTCTCCATGGACGGTGGCTTTGACGAAACGCTCATTCGACTCAACGAACCGGCATCCACTTCCACCATGGCGTCGCTCGATTGCGAAGCTCTCGCTTCAGCGTTGTCCGCGGATCGCGTTCATGTGCGAACGCTCGACGACAACGTCATGCTGCAAATCCAATCCAGCGAACCGCTCGACCCAACATCCCTCCGCTCCGCTCTGCCCTGGACCGTCACCCAACCTCTGGTGCAACTTGCACCGGTGCTTCCCATTCGTTCGCGTCCCAACGCACAGATCCCGTTTCAAGACTGCAACACGCTGACATCGCAACCCGATGTGGATTCCAAACCACTTTGGAAGTGGGCGGTCGAATATGAAACACAACGTGGCGGACTGACCGAGCCAGAAGTCTTGGATCGGATGATCGAGATCGTTCAGATCGCTCGTACCAGCATTGAGTCCGGGTTGAACGGAACCGAGTATGCCGACAGAGTGCTCGGATACCAATCCGGCGGTTTCCGAGACAAGCTGCAGTCGGGCCAATTGCTCGACGCAGGTGCCCTGAACCAAATCGTGCTCTACACCACTGCAATGATGGAAGTGAAAAGTTCGATGGGCGTGATCATCGCTGCCCCCACCGCAGGAGCCTGCGCCGCGTTGCCAGCGACTTGCTTGGCGATGGGTGAATCAATGTCGCTGTCCGACGAAGAAATTGCGAAAGCGTTTCTGGCGGCTGGCCTGATCGGCGTGTTCATCGCGACCGCTTGGAGCTTTGCTGCCGAAGTCGGTGGCTGCCAAGCCGAAGGCGGCTCTGCCGCGGCGATGTCCGCGGCCGCCTTGGTCACGATGGCGGGGGGCAGCACCACGCAAGCCACCGGCGCCGCATCGATGGCACTGCAAAACATGTTGGGTTTGATTTGCGACCCCGTTGCCAATCGTGTCGAGGTTCCCTGCTTGGGCAAAAACGTGATCGCCGCCAGCAACGCGATTTCATGCGCCAACATGTGCTTGGCTGGATTCGATCCTGTCATTCCATTGGACGAAACCATCGACGCGGCACGTCGAGTTTCAGAACGCATGCCACGAGAACACCGCTGCACGGCATTGGGCGGACTCGCCACCACGCCGACATCGCTGCAGATCGAAAAACGACTGCAACAATGCGGCACAGGTTGCGGATGCAGCGGCGGACCAATGCCCGTTCAACTCGACGCCAAAGTTCCCACAGCAACCTAACATCGCCGCACCAACGGCAATTGGCCGGGCGTCTCTAGGCTGCTAGCTCCGTCCCGAATCACTACGGAAGATTGACCGGTTCGCGCCCCGCTCGCGTCAGGAGCTTCCGAAAGAGGTCTGGGTCAATCGCCTCGGAGATGAACTTCACAGCTCCGTCGCCCATGCCGACGTGAAAGCCTCCCCGCCAAGCCTGCCCCAGTCCCTTCAACGGGTCATTTACATCGATAGTGAGGTCGTCGGGCTTGGTCCACACCACGGCGTGATCCGCGTTGGTCTCCACGAC
>NZ_JBICHO010000139.1:0-6081 GCF_043100905.1 Rhodopirellula sp. JB055
TGACGATCTTCTGATTCTTGTTGATCCACTCGATCACACCTGACGCGGCGCGGCTGAAGGCTTGCACCATCGTGGTGACGCTGCCTTCGAGTGATTCACCGATCGCAATCGCCACGCCCTCGATGGAAGACTTCAGGATTCGGAACGCTCCGCCGAGTCCGCCTTCCATTTCCTCAGCAGTCTTGCCTGCGATCCCGCCAGCCTTTTGCAGCTCGGAATACAACTCGCGGGTATCGGCCACGCTCTTTCCAATCGAACTGGCAGCGGTGATGCCCAGCAGCCCGAACACCTCGTTCAGTTTCTCAGCCTTTTCGGCCGTTCCCATCTTCTCGGTTGCAGCAGCGACTTCGCCGAGAATGTCGACGAGTGATCGGGCATTGCCTTTCGCATCCTTGGTCGTGACGCCAAATGTGGTTTTGAATTTCTCCGATTCGGCGGCACTGATCGTCAGCAAACGACGCATCGCATTACCGGCCGATGAACCCTGGATACCCATATTGCCGAGCGTACCGAGGATCGCGAGTGTCTCTTCGAGACTCATGTTCGCATCGGCAGCGACGGGGCCGGCATAGGACAAAGCCTCGCCAAGAGATTCCACCGTGTTGAACGACTTGTTCGCCGCGGCGGTCAGGCCATCCGCAACCCGCGTTGCTTCGCCGGCTTCCATTCCGAACTGACGAATCGTCGCTGCCATGATGCCGGACGCCTGCGTCGCATCAGTTCCCGTCGCACGGGCCATGTTCATCACGGCCGCCGTCATCTTCTCGATCTGCTCCGGCTTGAATCCGGCGCGACCGAGTTCGGTCATTAGCGAGGCGACTTCGCTGGCAGAGTAACTGGTGGTTGCTCCGAGCTTCTTTGCCGTATTGCGAAGCGATTCAAGCTGCGATCCAGTCGCGTGTGTGATCGCGGCGACGCCTCGCATGGCATCGTCGAAGTTGGAGAAGATTTCGACGCTACCGGCCAATGGTGTTGCGGCAGCCGCGCCGAGTCCCATCAGTTTGGTGCCGAGCAACCGCGTTGACGCACCGAATGATTCCAATCGCTTTTGAGCGGATCGAAGACCTTTGACGAATGCTGAATCCTTGGTCAGCAATTCGACGTAGGCGGATCCGGCTCGGACTTGGGACATGGAGACTCGTTCTCACGGGGCTGGAAGACTGCGCCGAGTAGATGGGCGACTTGTTCAACAGTGGCTTTCACTGGAACCGGTCGAGTGACCGTGTAGGGATTGAAGTCATCGGGCTTAAACGGTTTTCGACGACGTTTGCGATCGCGATTGATCTCGGCCGTCAGTGCCATGACGCTCGATGCGATGTGCCAATCGTGCTGGCGTTTCGCTTCGGCCATTTGGACGAGTTGCCGAAGCGTCAGTGGTCCGGGGTCGACTCCGATGATGCCGGCGAGTCGGATGATGAGTCGCTCGATGTCTGCACCGCGAGCTTGCGTTCCAGGTCCTCCACAATCCGGTCCACCAGATTGGGATCGTCCAGTCGCTTCTCGATCGCTTCCAATCCCCGCGTCTCGATCATCTTCTGCTTGTCGGCCGCCTTCCGCAGAAGGCGGCGGCGGGACTCCGGGAAATACGCGACCAACGCATCCACCAATGCCTTGCAGGCTTCGTCGATCGAGTCGCCCGCCAGTCCCTCGGCGAACGCTTCGTCGTCAACGTCTTGTTGATCGGCTTGCGGTTTGCAGATCGCGAACAACACATCACCGAGCAACAACGGATCGCTGGAAAGTCGCGTGACAAGGTCGCCGTCGATCGCGTCCAGCAATCGCACGTCGGTGAGTGCCTTCACGCGGCGAAGCGTCGTATTGTCGATGTCAACGATCCAGACACGACCACGACGATCAATGAATTTCTGCATGGAGTTCCGTTCCGAGGATTACTTAGGGCGTTCCGCCACCAACGTTCATGCCGCTGCCAGACGAAGATTGGGTTGGCTTCAAGGTGACGTCGGCCGACACCACTTCTTCGAGGTTTTGATTGACATTGAAGTTCATGACTTCACAGGTCAGTGTCAGCGAACCACCAGCATCCGAAATGCCAACGTCAGTCGGCGTTCCGCTACTCCACAGTCCTTGCAGCATCCCAAACGCGGTGTCGCCGTTCTTGTTGAGCACCGTGAATTCGATCGACGCGTCTTTTAGAGTGCCGACTGTGGCTCGCCAGCCGTTGTTGTCACGAGTCGATGCGTCGGCTTCGGCCTTCTCGAGATTGACCGTCAAGTCCTTGACGTTCTTGATCTCGGCACCGTCGATCGTCAGGACGGCATCGAGACCGAGTTTCACTTCTGCTGACATGTTTCGATTCCATCCGTGGTCGAGAGACTATTTGACCGAGTCACGCCAGAACTTTGGCAGGCGTGCTTGATTGGCAATGAGGGCAGGTTTCATGAACGGGCGTGCGGGATAGCGGCGTGGTTTACTGGCTCCGCGGCGTTCGTTCTCTTCTTCTATTAGTCGTGTGGCTCGGCTGGCTTGGGCGATCGTTAGCAGTTTGATGCGGGCAAACTTGCCGGGCTGTTTTGCACGGATCGGCCCGAATTCGCCAACGCGAAACCGATGGCGTTTCAGTTTGCGTCGCTTCGTGACAACGCCACCGAACTCATGCAGGTTCCACAGCCGGCCGGCAATCTCGTTGACTGGGCCAATGACTGCCTCGCCGCGATCCCGATTGACTTCGTAGCGAAGCACACGACGTAGCATTCCAGTCGGTGAACTGGGCGGCGATCCTGGGTTGGATGGTTTCTTGCGTTTGCGGATCGATCGTTTGGCGGTCATCCGGATGGTGCCGGCCGCATGATTCATGCTTTTGAAGGTCGCTTGGTTGACCTTCTTTTTCAGTTGGGCCGGTGTGAATCGCACGCGAGCCCTGATGTGCATCATTTCGCCAGCTCAAACGTCAACGTCAGTAGGCTCGTGAATTGATTGAACTGGGTCCAGTGCTCGGAGGAGTACAGGACTGAGTTCTCGACCTTAACGCAGCGGGCTGCCACGAACGAATTGAGTCGTTTGAGCCTGAAGTAGTCGGCCAGTTCTTCGACAAAGAACACCAATGGGTCAATTTCCTTGGCATCGCCCTTGCTGAACTTCTTTTGGACGGCGACGTCGATCGTGGCATGGTATTTGTTCGATCCTCGATCGAGCGGGAGGTATTCCACCTCGCGAGGCACAACCGTGACTCGCAGTTCCTTCATGTCCTCGAGATCGAAGTTGGGAACGTAGAGTCGCTGAGCGGAGAGGTTGGTCTTGCTAAAGTCGCCGGTGTTGATTTCCGCGACGACGCTTTCGGCAATTTGAATGACGGTTGCAGGCGTTGCTGTCATGTGATCGTGTCAACCAGTTTGGTGTGGATGCGGAGTTTGACGCGGAATGGATCGCTGTATCGCCAAGGTGGCTCGTTGCCAATTGACATCAGCTCGTAAACGAATGTCGTGTCACCGTCGGTTTCGAGGATGCGATCGCCGCGGCGAGGCCAGGTGCCGATGTCGGATTGCAGCAAGTCCTTCGTGTTAATCAGAAAGTCTCGAACTTGAGCACGCGTGATGACGCCTTCGCCGTCGTCCTGTTCGTATTCTGATTTGCCAATCGTGGCGGACAGTTCGACGGAAACTTCGTCACGCTGGTACACCACGTCTCGCGAGGCATGTTTGGTCAGCTTTGCAGCTAACCAAGACTGGCCTCGATGCAGCATGTCACTCACGATTTACGGGGCTTCGATGCTGCTGTCGTTTTGGTCTGAAACAAGACGGTTGCCTTTGCGCCAAGCTCTTCACGCCAGGCTTCATCAGCTCGACGTTGATATTCGTCAGCGATCGCCTCTGCTTCTTCGCTAAGCTGCTGTTGCCGAAAGTTCGCTGGCCGTGTGAAGGACTGAACGAAGTTCGGGGTCGATGCGTCGCGATCTCGCTTTTTCGCCGGCAAAATCGCAAACGCGACCAAGACCAGGACGACGACGGTTGCAATTCCAAGAATCATGAGTTTTACAGGCCTCGTTTGATGAGAATGAATCCGAGCAACAGAACCGCCACAAAGATCAACGCGAGGGTGGCCAATTCACCGGCTCCCGCCCAAATCAATGCGTTGCGACCACTAGAGTCTCGGTCGAAGAGTCGATCGCGGTCGCCGTCACGATCCCGATCGAACGGCCGCCAAGTGTTGTCGACGGGTTCGATAGGGCAGTAACCATCGGGGCAGTCTTCGGACGAAAGCTGCATCGTTGGTGAGATCGCAGCGTCCCAGGAATAGCCTCGCGTCTTTAGCGCGCCGGTTCGTTGGGCCTGCCGCGTTTGTTGATAGAGTTCGTATCCGTGACGCAGATCGTCGAAGAGTTCACGAGCAGTTGACGGCAACATGGTGTGACCGGCCGCATGAACATGTCCGCCTGTCGAGTCCTGGAATAGCACCACAGGGAATTGATTTGCCGGGACAATGTCCGCATATCGCGTTCGATACAGTGCATTGGATTCAGTGTAGACCTGAAATGCACACTTCGATTTCAACTTCACCAGGTTTGGGTCCGTGTTGAACCAGTCAAGCAGACGCTGGCTTTTGGCGTCACTGGCAACGAACAAGGCGATTTGATAGCGATTCTTCGCTTGTTCGGGCGGCGTCACGGGTCGCGTGCTGCTCGACGCGGGGGTGACGATGATCGGAGCTGGAACCGTTGGAGCTGTTGGCACCACACGATAGGGCTGCACAATTCGATGCGGCTCCGCAGCGGGAATCGTGTTCGGCGGACAGGGCGGGCAGTAACCAGACTGCTGTTTCAGCTCGCCCTGTGCTTCCAAGTTGACACGCGAAGGTTGCGGCAACTGTTGGATTCGCGATCCAACCTCGCTTGTGGGCCGCGCCGGCGGCAAACGCCAGGAATCGCTCGTGTTAGCCGCCGGTGTTCGGTGCAACGCCGTGAACACCGCTCCGAGCATCACCGCATGCAGCACTGCGACTACAATCAGGCCGACGCTCAGCCGGATTCGGATTTCATCTTTCATCAATGACCTCGTAGCTTCGGTAGGGCAAGGAACTGGCGGGGTCTTCCATCACCGTCAGGGCGAACCCGCCGTAGCCGGCCCAAAGACGCACGAACTGTTCACGCGGTGTGAGTTCAAATCGGCCGGGATAGTTGTTGTCGAGAATGGCTGCGTATTGCCGGCCGTCGCGATTGACCCAGCCGACGAAGGTGCAGCAGTGAGCCGGCTTCCACCACAGAATCGCACCGCGCCGCGTCGCCGTTGCCCAGTCAAGGAAACGAGGATCCGCTTTGACGGTGTAGCTGTAGTCGATGTCCGCAGCATCAAGTCGGTTTCGCAATCGTGAATCCCATTCACCGTCGCTGTAGGTTGCTCGCCAACGCTCGCCGAGTTCAAACTCGTTGAGCCAACGAAGGTGATTCACCAGCGATGCGTGAACACAGCTACCTTGGTTGAGACGCCCCGTCCAATTTCGTTGATGCAACTGAGTGGGAAGATTGGCGATCGGTTGTTCGGGCGGAGGTGCCGGCAGCGAGCGGACTTGAACATCGCCCTCCGGCAAACAGCCCGTGCAAATCAGCAGCAAGCATGCGACGACAAGCGTGCGCAGTTTCGCTTCCATGCGAGGACCTCGTGTTGGGGTGGTTACTGAAGCAGTTTCACTTTGACGGTCAGTGAACTCGGTGGCGCGTCTTCAACCGCGATGCCGATCATCGAGTGTGCGTAAGCGTTTTTGATGACGTGGTGACTGATCTTGGACCAGTAAAGAATGGTGCCGGCGGGAATGTTGGTTGTCGGGTCTTTGACCACATCGAATACGCCAGCAACGGTGATGCTGCCGCGAGAGTTGGCACAGATGCCGAACTTGGCGACGCCGACCAGCTTGCCAAGGACAACGACATTGCCGGCCGGAATCTCAACGTCGGTGACGATCGGGACCGTCACGCCGTCGTGGACGTAGATCGCCCCGACGGGTGCGATGATGGGGTTGCTCACAGGTGGTCATCACTGGCTCAGGCGAACGCGAACGAAGTTGTCGGTCGGCGCGGCGTCAGCAACGACCTTGCCGAGTAACACCGATCCATCGGGCACTTCAGTGACG
>NZ_JBICHO010000140.1:0-20271 GCF_043100905.1 Rhodopirellula sp. JB055
GAGGCGACGAGTCCCGAACCGGCGTCAAGTCCAAGGACTCGTCGCCTCGCCCACTACGAGCAATCCTAACTTTGGATTGTGACAGACCGCTAGTTTTTCGCGAACAGTTCGTGAAAGAACACTCGCATGGCATCCCATGACCGTTTGTCAGCCTTCTCGTTGTAGGCCGCGCCTTTGCTGTTGTCGTTTCCGGCCATCGGCTGAGTGAATGAATGGACCGCATGGGAGTACACATTCATTTGCCAGTCGACGTCGTGTTCGTTGAACTCAGCAATCATCGCATCAATGTCCGCTTGGGGAACAAACGGGTCGTCCGCGCCGTGGCAGAGCAAGACTTTCGCTTGGATGTTGGCGCCGTCCTTTGGGGTGGGTGAATCCAAACCACCGTGAAAACTGACGATGCCTTGCAGTTCAGCACCGCTACGCGCCAGCTCGATCACTCCCGTTCCACCGAAACAATATCCAATCGCCGCCAGTTGATCCGCAGCAAGGTTGTCCGCTTTGCGAAGTTGGTCCAAACCAAGATTAAAACGACGGCGGTAAAGCTCACGATCACTTTTGTACTTGCCGGAATACTCAGCCGCCTCGGTGGTGTCCTTCGGCCGATCATCGCGACCGTAGATGTCCAGAGCGAAAGCGATGTACCCCAGTTCGGCCAATTGACGGCAACGCCGACGTTCGTAGTCCGTCAGCCCCAACCATTGATGAACCACCAACACGCCGGGCTTTCCAGCGTCAGGCAGAGTTCCCGCCGGACGCACTTTGGCATCAAACGCCAGAAACCCTTCTAAAACCACATCGCCGTCTTGGTAGACGATCGTTTGCGTCTGGACTTCCGCGTTGGCGACTGAAGCCGAACACGCGAGGCTGGTAAACATCACTCCCGCGAATAACAACGTCCAAGACGAAAGACGGATGGACTTGGTTTCACAACGACTCAACAGCATGGAAATCTCTCAACAGGTGCAATGGGTTCGAAAATTAAACAAGACGTTCGATTGTAAAAGCAAACCCACCCCATCGAACAGAATGCGTCCGAACCGCTTCACTTCCAGACCTCTCTCAATATCGCCGCACCCGCGCGATCAAAATCATCCCGACACCGAATAAAACCACGTTGCCGATCCAGACCCCGTACGGCGGCATATCACCCGCCTTGGCTTGGTCGAGCCCCAATAAATAGAGCGGGTAGTAAACCAGAATCGTCGGCAAGAAACACATCCCGAACGT
This sequence comes from Rhodopirellula sp. JB055, assembly GCF_043100905.1. Classification (NCBI taxonomy): domain Bacteria; kingdom Pseudomonadati; phylum Planctomycetota; class Planctomycetia; order Pirellulales; family Pirellulaceae; genus Rhodopirellula; species Rhodopirellula sp. JB055. The sequence goes on from NZ_JBICHO010000140.1 coordinate 1,231, forward strand.
GGTCCAGTAATCACTGGTCTTGGCCAGGATGGCCAATGGCGCTCCCACCAACACGAAGAAGAAACAGGTGAATCCCTCCGCCCAACGACGCCAGGGCTCTGTTTGCAAACGCGTCAGCCGATGACGACTCGATTTCAACTCGGTTTGAATGGACGCCGATTTCTTACCGCCAATTTCTCCGGGACGCGAAGTCAGCAATGAAAATCCGGTGCACGCCGCCAGTTCACCAATTTTCGCGTGTGTGCGTTCTCGCTGGCGAAGACGTTCATTTCGAATCAGCCGCAACGGCAATTCGCTGGGACTTCGCGTTGAGATGTCATCTTCTTCGAGAGCGTTGCCCAAGGGGATTTCAAATTTATGCTCGCCGGGAATGAAACCCTGCAATGCCTTGCCGCGAATCATTTCGCTGTCGACCAGTTTGAGGACCAGTGACTGGGTCTCCTCCTCCATCATCAACTGACCTTCGCTGGCCGTCACGGTGAAGGCATCGCCCCCTTTTCCACGCACAGTGACTCGGGGTGATATCATCCGACGACCAGAGATTTCGCGAACATGAATCGAAAACCCGTGATCCGAAGTGTACGAGTGATCGGATTCCAGCAATCGATACGCGATGTCTTCGATCGAAAGCAGCACGACTCGTTTGACGCCCGGCTTTCCCCAGGAAACCGCCATGTCACTGCAGTAAACCGCGACCGGACTGAGCAGCGCGGCGAACATGATCGCGGGCTGCAACAATCTCAGCGGTGAGATGCCGGATGCTTTGACGGTGGAAATCTCCCCGTCGGCGGCCATTCGTCCATAAACACAACAAACGGAAAACAACGCCGTGGCGGGGACCGCGTGCTGCAATGAAATTGGAATCGCAAAAGGCAGCAATTGCAGGACCGCCATCGGCCCCAGCCCCTTCCGAATCAATTCGCGTCCAACAGCAATCAACAGAATCAGGGTCGTCAACACGAACAGCGCAACGACGAAAATCCGGAGGATCTCAAAGAGAATCGTGCGAGTCAGACGGGTTGGGATCACTGGTTCTGAATCAGGACGGCGGAATCACGTTCATGCAAACATCTGAAGTAGCAAAACGTCAGCCCCGAGAACAGATCAACTCAGTGACTTCTGAAGCTGAGACGCTCGTTGTCCCACCTGTAAAAACGGGCAAAGCTGCTGCGAATTAGGGCGGGGATACCAGAACTCCGACCTGTATCACCTCGTCAAACGCTGCCCCGGATTCAATTCGTCTAACTTGGTTGGCACGCATCCTGCCTCTTTGGCAGCGGATCGGACACCTCACACCCTCCTCATTTACCCTCTTGCCCAAAGTTCCGGATGATTTGGATCGTCGCTTACCTCAGCAGTGTTCTAGGAGCGTTTCTGACGATTGTCGCAATGACCGTGATTCGCCACGAAGAACGCCACAATGTCGGCCGGCTCGGTTGGCTCGGACTCGTTCTGCTCTCCCCACCCGTCGGCTTGATCCTTTTCTTGTGGCTTGGAGGCAGGAAAATCTCAGCTGAACACTCCCAGCGCAAGCTGGTCGATTTGCCTGCAGCGGCCGATGGCAGCGATCGCTCACGAGCCGGCTTGGAACAAATGCTCGAAAAACGAGGCCTGCGTTCCCCGACGATTGGAAACCAGGTCCGATTGCTTCACCGTACCAATGATGTCCTTGACGCCTATTTGGAACTGATTGATCAAGCCCAAGACGTGCTGTACCTGATGACCTTCATCATGGATGAACGAAAGAGCACCCAGCGAATTGTGGAGCGGCTCTGCTCCCGTGCTCGCGAAGGAGTTCAGGTGCGATTGCTATGCGACGGATTCGGGTCCTTCTTCATGTCGGACGAACAACTCGAACAAATCCGCGAAGCGGGCGGTCGGGCGGTGCGATTCAAGCCGATGTCGCAACTCAGCCGACTCGCCTATCTGAATTTTCGCAACCACCGCAAACTTGCCGTTGCCGATGGCCGTCGTGCGATCCTGGGCGGCGCCAACCTGGTCGAAGAAGAACTCGATATCAACGAGGACGACGAACGCTGGGTCGACATGAGCGTTCTTATCGAAGGCCCCGCAGCGGCTCAACTGCAGGCGGTCTTTTGTAGCGATTGGAATTTTATCACAGAAGAGGAGTTGCCGCCGGTCGACTATGAATGTCCCAATCCACCGAGGCATGCTGAGAACACTCGCATGACGGTGATGCCGATCGGTCCTGATGGCCCCGAAGAGATCCTAGAAGATTTTTGGAACTACACCATCAATCGTGCCGAAGAACGCATTTGGATTTGCACCCCTTATTTCGTTCCAACCGCACAAGCGATGAGGTGTTTGGAATCCGCGTGCCGGCGCGGGATCGATGTCCGCATCCTTGTACCGGAGGTCAGTGACCTCACTCCGGTCGACTATGCTCGCATCGACTACATGGACGACCTGCAATACCTCGGCGCCAAACTCTACCGCTACCAAGACAGCATGGTGCACGCGAAACTTGGCATCGTGGATGACTTCACGGCCGTGGTTGGTTCAGCCAATTTTGACGTGCGTTCGTTTTTTCTCAACTACGAACTGTCGGTGGTCATTCACGATCAACCGACCATCCAAAAGTTCAGCGACTGGTACGAATCACTCTTGCCGAATTGCGAACCAGGACTTCCCGAGCACACCGCGTGGCGTTCAACGTTGGGGTTGTGCACGAGACTGTTCGCATCCGAATTGTAGCTTTCACCGTCCCGGACGACGCGAAGTGAATTGGCTGCTATCTACACTGAATCGGGCCCGCAGGGCGAATTCGGTTGCAAGAATCAGATGGATTGAATGCCCCCATCCCGCCACCATCTGATTCGAGTCCCATCACTCAATCTAACCGATTCAACTCTCGCAAACCAATTCCGCCCTAGCGAACCAAACCATTTCGTTTTGGCGAAACGGATTTCCGCCTGACACACTCGTTAACTCTCAAAATTTTCGATCTGCATGTACTCAGAAACAGCCGGCACCCGAAAGACTCTCGGTGACGTCGATATTCTTTATCACGATGGCATCTACCATCTGTTCCACCTTGTTCTTCCCAATCACGATTTCATCGCGCACGCGGTTAGCAACAATTGCTTTTCTTGGCGGCGAGTCGAAAACGCTTTGTTCATCGGCGATCCTGGCGGTTGGGATGACTCGATGTTGTGGACAATGCACGTCAGCCCCAACCCACATCGGCCTGGATCATGGCGAATGTTCTACACGGGCCTTTCGCGTCGAGATCACGGAGCGAAACAGCGGATCGGCATGGCAGAGAGCGACGACCTGTATTGCTGGACCAAAGCACCGGTTGCATGGACGGATCGTCGATCCGAGTTGCCATACGAACTGCCTAGCCGACCGCCTCAACCGCCGTTCAAGCAAGACCTGAAGAGCTGCTTTCCACTCAGCCCCGATCGAGAACACTACGAATCGGAAATCGACGAAGCTCGCAACTGGGTGTCATGGCGTGACCCGTACTACTACCACGAAAACGGGCGCGGATGGTTGCTTGCCGCCGGACGAGTCAACCATGGCCCGATCGTTCGGCGAGGCTGCGTCGCGGTCATGGAAGAGGTGGGGGCAAACAATTTCGAGCAACGCCCCCCGCTTCATCACCCGGGTTTGTACGACGACATCGAAGTCCCCAACCTGTTCAAGATCAACGGCGACTACTACCTGGTCGGCAGCATGCGCGAGGATGCCAAGATCCGCTATTGGCACACTGAGAAAATCGGAAAGCCCTGGCGAACCTACGCCGACAACGTGTTGCTTGCCAGTGGCAACTATGCCGGCCGAATCACCACAGATGATCGAGGCGTCTTGCTTTGGAGCTTCTTCACGCCCGGCGGCAACGATCGTCAAACCGGTAACTTATTGCCGCCGCCCAAACGCATCTCGCGTTTACCCAATGGACAATTGGAAGTGCACACGTTCGAAGGTTTCGATTCTCTGGTCGATCGTTCCATCCATGTCGAACAACTTACTCCCATCAAACCAATCGCCTGTCAGTCAGTCCGGACATCCAAAGACAATACATTCGACTTGGATTGCGAATCGGGATTCCAGTGCTTTGTCCTGGAAGAGAATCTCAGTTGTTTCCGATTGCGATGCCATCTCAAGATGATGGACGAAGGCAAGTGTGGCGTCGCCTTTCGACTTGATCGCGAATCGCATGACGGATACTACCTGTCCTTGGACCTGTTCAAAGGTGTCGCTCAACTGAGAGCCTGGGGAAGCGGACCAGATGGATCCGGCGAAGAAACCATGCAGTTCCAAAGCCTGCAGGCCGGGTACTATGAACGTGACGTCCGCGGAGAAGTCGAACTTCAAGTGCTCGCGTACGGCAGCTACATCGAAGCATCCGTCGGAGGCCGCGTGCTGCTCTCGCTGGCGGACCAAACGTTCCAGTCCGGTGCCGTTGGCTTCAATTTAGAGAGCGGCAATCTGCGAGTGTCCAATTTGTCGGTGGAACGTTTCTACCCACCCGTCCAATCCGACGAACACCTCGCCAACGGCTGATCCATTTTTGGCTAGCTCGTACTCATGCTACCCACACGATGGGCATTCGCCCCGAATCAGGAACACCTCCCCGACCGGGGCAATGATCGTGAATCGTATTCGCCGCCGCACCGCGAGGTTCCCGGCACGGGCGTGCAACCAAAACTGGGGGCCAATACCCGAGACGGGCAGCCTCGAAGACGTTTTCGTTGTCCGAATTTAACCTCACCGCACGAAATCGACCGCCCTCCCTAGAGCGGGGAATTCGCGTAGTCTCCGACGCCAGTTCTTCGCTCAAAATTCACAGATCAGCCACTTGGGTTAGACTCTGGATTGCGTAGGTTTACGCCCTGGCTACCGCGTCCCTCCTTCCATGAACTGAATCATGCCCACCCAAGTCACTTCCCGCTTGCACACGTCGATCGCGATGGGGCTGTTTTGCCTTGCCTTCATCGCTGCGTTCCCCCAGATGTCGTCCGCTCACGATGGCGACGAGAGCCACACACACGAACACCCAACCAACAACAGCTTCTTCACAACTCGCGAAAACTCACAGGTTCTTCCGCTCGCTCTGGAAGAAGACGCGTTTCAGTTTGTCGTCTATGGTGACCGCACCGGTGGTGTCCCCGCCGGATTGAAAGTGCTGGAACAAGCCGTCCAGGACACCAACCTGCTGTCGCCCGACTTGGTGATGACGGTGGGTGACTTGATCCAAGGGTACAACGAAAAACCCGAGTGGATGCGGCAAATGGGCGAGTACAAAGAGATCATGAACACACTCGACATGCGTTGGTTCCCAGTCGCCGGCAACCATGACGTGTACTGGCGTGGCAAAGGTCCTGCACCGCAAGGGCAACACGATTCCAACTATGAAGAACACTTCGGACCACTTTGGTACACGTTCCGTCACAAGAACGCTGGCTTTGTGGTTCTCTACAGCGATGAAGGCGATCCGGTCACCAACCAAAAAGCGTTCAACGTGGGCAAGCTTCAACGAATGAGTGACAAGCAACTCGATTTTCTTGCCGAAGCTCTGAAGCAACACAAAGACTTAGATCACGTGTTTGTCTTTCTGCACCACCCTCGCTGGATCGGTGGCGGCTACACGGGATCGAACTGGGATACAGTCCATGACCTGATGAAGGACGCGGGCAATGTATCCGCCGTGTTCGCCGGCCACATTCACCACATGCGATACGATGGCCCCAAAGATGGCATCGAATACTACACGCTGGCAACGACCGGTGGAAATCTATCGGCGGACATCCCCGGTGCGGGTTACCTGCACCACTTGAACGTGGTCACCGTTCGTCCCGACGACATCTCGGTCGCTTCGTTGCCGGTGGGTGCGGTGATGGACCCGACGGAGTTCACCCCTGAGTTTGTGGACGAAATCAATCTGGCTCGCAAAGTACGTCCGTTGATCAGCGACAGTGAACTTCTGTTGAACACGGACGGATCCGCCGCCGGACAAGTCACGGTGACGATCAAGAACCCCTCGCCACGCGACATGGATGTGACCGCGTCGGTCGGAATCGCGTCGCGAGATTGGCTCAGCTCACTGGATCACGATCACTTCACTTTGGCGGCAGGCGCCAGCCAAACATTCAAGGTGAAACTTCGACGTCTTGCTGACGACACCGCGACCTGGACGATCCCTCGCATCGAACTCAGTCGTGTTGTCATCGGCGACTCGGCTCGCATTGAACTGCCCAGCGTTTCCACTCCCGTCGAAATGCAACTGGCGGCCGTGCCGGCGGACTACTTCAACGGACAAACCAACCAGTGTCTGAATGTCACGGGTGAACGCTCCGCGATTCGTGTCGATTCAGATTCCTTGGCCTTGCCCAATGGCCCCTTCACTTTGGAAGCTTGGCTGAACCCCAGCCAAACGGAAGGCATGCGGGGCGCGATCGCGAAAACCGAAAGCAGTGAATTCGCGATCTTCTCGGATGAAGGCGTGCCGCAGTTCGACGTCAACCTCGACGGCAAGTACTACTCCGCCAAAGCGAAGGACAAACTGCTCGTCAATGAATGGACTCACGTCGCCGGAGTGTTCGATGGCGAAAACGTACGAATCTACGTTGATGGCAAGCAAATCTCGTCGGTCGCCGCGAAAGGGACCCGCAAGACCAACAATTACCCGTTGTTTGTGGGTGCCGACACGGACAAAGCCGGACAACCAACACGATCGTTCCTGGGCAAAATCGATGAAGTTCGGATCACGACCGGAGCCATCTACACAGAAGACTTCGAACCAGCTCGTCGTCTGAAACCCACCGCTGAGACTCGGTTGCTGTTGCACTTGGACCGAACCCTCGGTCCCTATGTGCTCGATCACAGTCCCGCAGCACTGATGGGAACAGTGGGCCCCAATTCCAGCTTCACCGCTCCCTGAATCGCGAAGAATGCTCACACTGGCCGCGTCATCGACGTGGCCAGCTGATCTTGATTGCTGCAATCGTTGCAATCCGCAATTCGACTTAGCAAAGAAAAGGTCCTCTCATTCGAAAATCCCGGTCGAGTCCGCTCGGCTGAGATTCGTTGCCCATAGTTTCCGTGGCGATGTGCCCCGATCGCTGTTCCAACGCGATTCACACGGCGACTTCAAAGCGACTACCTATGACGACCACTTTCCAACCGAGTGTCGAGAAGTACCTGGCGGCACCTGAAGACCTCGATCAGGCATTGTCCACTCCGGAGCAAGCAGTCAATCCGGACGAAATGCTTCAATTGATCGATGACACTCTCGGGCTGATCGCGGAAGCGAACCAGATCGCGTGCGGTGCATCACCGGTCAAACAAATTGATGTCTCGGTCATCGTTCCCATTCACAATTGTCGGGAATTCATTCCCGAAGTGATCGACCGCATCGAAGAAGTCATGCCGCCTGCGACCGAAACCATCCTGGTTGACGATGGCAGTGAGGACGGAAGTTGGCATTACTTGCGGGGCCTTCCGAAACATCCAAACCGAACCATTCTGCGACGTCTGAGCCACCACGGACGTGGATCGACGATTCGCATGGCCCTGCGCCACACCCGCGGGCACGTCGTCGCCATTCAAGACGCCGACATGGCCTACGACCCAGCCGATTTGCTCGGTGCGATTTGGCCAATCTTGGAAGAACAAGCCCAAGTGGTGTATGGCTCTCGTTCGATGCGTCGTGGCGGATCGCACCGCAACAATTTTCGAGGTGGGCTGGGCAATCGAATGTGCCGCTTCGTCAACCAATGCCTGACGTCGTGCAGCAACCTGACCACCGGCTTGCATCTTTCGGATCTCGAAACGGGGCACAAAGTCTTCTTGGGTGATCTGATTCGCTCCTTGGCGCTGACAGAAACCGGACCCGGAATCGATGCCGAAATCACTGCCAAGGTCGCCAAGCGAGCCTCAACGATCATGGAAGTTCCAACACACTACAACGCCGATCTGAGAGCCCCGGAATACTCACGCAATGCTCGAACGGCCATGACGACACTTCGCAGCTTGATCGCTCACCGCAACGGAAAATGATTCGCTGCGGCGTTCCTGAGTCCTGAGTCCTGAGTCCTGAGTCCTGAGTCCTGAGGCCCTGAGGCCCTGAGGCCCTGTGCCCCTTCCCACTTCCCACTTCCCCTCAAACACTCGGTCCCGGCGGACGGTTCTGAATGCTAAGCTCATCCTCTGCATCATCCCCGCCGTATTCCAACACGCTGTGGACGTGATACGGCGACAAGCGAGCTTCGCCCCCCAAGGCAACCAAGTGGATCAGGAACGAACAGCCAACAATCTCCGCGTCGCACTTCTCTAGCAGACGCAGACAGGCTTCCACCGTCCCACCGGTAGCCAGCAAGTCATCCACGATCAACACCCGTTGCCCGGGTTGGATGCCATCGACGTGAATCTGCAATTCGTCGGTCCCGTACTCCAACTCATACGCAAAGGAGTGCAGATCAAATGGAAGCTTCCCCGGTTTGCGGATCGGGACGAACCCCGCGTTCAGACGCATGGCAAGCGGCGTCCCAAAGATGAACCCGCGAGCCTCAGCGGCTGCAACCACGTCGATCTTTTGGTCCAAAAAGGGCTTTGCCATCTCATCCACCGCCGCAGTGAGCGCATCCGGATGGGCGAGCAAAGGAGTGATGTCCCGAAACAGAATGCCGGGTTTGGGATAATCCGGGATGTCACGAACGTGATGACGCAGATCCATGGGCAGATACGATTTTCGTTGAGAAACAAAGCCAGTTGATCACACCATTTGATCAACTTGTTTTGCCGCATCCTAACGAATCAACCAACACATCTCACACCGGGCGACGCGATCGACGCCCGCACAAAAGCAAGTTTCACGAAATCGGCTTCCGATAAACTTGCCGGCCCACGATTCTCGGTCCATCAAACCGCTGGATCAACTTTCGGTGCATCGAAAATACGGTTCCATTCCGTCGGCGCAACCACACCGGACGACGACTCGCGTTCCGCGGCACGGCGGCAGTTAATACAGTCCACCGCGTAGGGAATGGCTTTCAGGCGATTCAACGGAATGGGTTTGCCGCAATCTTCACAGTCGCCAAACCGTCCCTCTTCGAACCTCGCGATTGCTTCTTCAATTGCGATCAATTCGCGACTCTCGACCTCCACCAATTGACTGTTCAGCTCGTCCTGAACCGTGTCAGCGGCAGCGTCCAACGCATCGCCGGTCTTCTGATTGTGAAGTTCCCGCAACAGACTCAGGTCGCCTTCCAACGCCTTCCGAAGCGCATCCCGACGAAGGAGCAACGTGACCCGAAGCTTTTTTAGTGTTTCATCGCGAGACATAATTCACCTCATTGACTGGCAAGTGACCGGAACCGACCCAACAACGGCACTGACTGTGACGCACGCTAAGCCAATCAAGTTCACTCAGATGGAGCGTTCCTAGCTGCACACCGAGTGAAACCCCGGTTTCATTAGGGTAGATCGAGGAAAAGTCCTTTCTCCCGTCAAAGGGACCTTTTCCTGGTATTCAGGGCGCAAAAGGGAAGGGATTCCGGATTAAAAGGAAATCTTGGCCACCAGACTCCCTCCTAAGGGGTCGACACACCCTCCTTCGGGACAGCCACAGATTGATTACCTTGCCCCCCTGCAAAGTCGCCCTGAATCCGCAAAGTTTTCCAAAACGGACCAAATGGCTTCATGCCCCTGTTTAATTCAACCGATTTAACAGGAACAAGTGGTTACTCCGAACCGCTCGAACGGAACCGAAGTGCACAGAAGATCACCTGGCCCCTCCCAAAAGGTCCGGCGAGATCAAATGCATGACAATTGGCCGTTCTCAAGAAAGCATTCCCGTGAGAAGGAACTCCGTGGTGGCAACTGACTCCTCGAACACACCAACACACATCGAATCGGACTCGGTCACTGCCTTCGCGGCTCCCGCTCGGTCGGAGTCGACGAATCGCTCCCCTGGTGAGGGTTCCGCGACCAGTTGGTTGAACCAGCCACGGCACGCACCTGCGGCAGAAACCGCGTCCGCCAGCCGACCTTCGATCGCCCCAGTGCAGAACCAATCGGTCGGCGACCGCGGCACCATGTGGAATCAAGAAGGTGCGATCGAATTCCGCGTGCGATGCAACGAACATCCCACCCGGCGATTGCGACTCGCCGGTGCTCGTTACACACTCGGAAATGGAGTGGGCTGTTCGATCCGTCTGGACGATCCCACTTTGCGTCCGCTTCACGCGGTGTTGATTCGAGACTCACATCGAATCCTCGTTCGCGCCTACTCGGTACCGTTGCTCATCAACAACGTTCGCGTCACCGAGGGGACTCTGCAACAAGGCGACGTGCTGGGGCTTGGCAACTACGAATTTGAATTGGTGCAAACCAAACTGGCTCAACCAAGCAAACCGACGACGCATCGTTTCGCGGAATCCGTCCCGCGATTGGCGTCCGGCACGCCCACATCGATGTTTGACTCCAACGTCGAATTTCAAAAAGAAGCTGCCCGCTGGCACAAACTCAAAGAGGAAGCGGAACAACACGACCGTTGGGTTCGGGAACGACAAGACGAACTCAAACGGCAAACGGAGCAACTCGAAGCCCAATTCAAAGCTCTGCGAGAACGCGAAGACGAAATCCGTTCTCAGGAAACGGCGGCGGTCGAACTGCACGCTGAATTCCAAGTTCGTCACCGCGAACTCACGGAACGTCAAAATCAACTCGCCGCCCAACAGCAAGAACTGGAAAAGCAACGCGAAGAATGGCAAACGCAACAACAGCGATTGCAGGGACGCGACGAACAATATCGATCCCAAATTGAAGAACTGCTAATCGAGAAAGAATCGCTCTTCCAGCGTGAACGAGAAAGCGAACAACGCCTCGCTGAAACTCGCCAGCAACTGAAGGCGTCGCAAAGCCAAGCGGACGCTGCCGCGGAAGCTGTGACACAGATGCGAACAAAATTCGCATCCCTCAATGAGCAACTGCTCGCCCTTGGCCAGCAACAAGAATCGCTGCAGTCCATGGGACTGGAACGCGTTGAAGAGCACACACGCCAATGCAAAGAGCTCACTGCCGCCCGTGATGAAGCGGTTGCACAACGTGAACGTGCCAACCAAGAACGCGACGAAGCACTCGATCAAAAAGCAAGCAGCGATGCCAAGGCCCACGAAAGTCAGAAGCGTTGCGATCAACTGCTGAAAACGGAAGAAACGCTTCGAGAAGAGATCGAAAGTCTCCAAATCGAAATCTCGGACGCACGCAAAGAAGCCGAAGCACTACGCCGCGATTGCCAGCATGCTCGCACCACCATCAGCGAACTCGAAGCACGAGTCCGCGAATCGGAAGATCGCCACGACACCGATCGGACATCGTGGAGCGACGAAATGGACGCCCTGCGGAAAGGCGTGGATGAACTGACAATCAGTCTCGCTCAAGCCGAACAACAACTCGCGAAACTTCGTGACGACAACGACAAACTCCGCGAAACATTGTCGGTGACCGAAGAACAACGCGACGAATTCAAAGCGAAATTCAAATCAGCGGAAAAGCACCGAATCCGTGCCGAGCGTGAGGTTTCGGAAACTCGTCAACTGTTTGATCGATCCAACCGCGACCACGACGACACCCTCGATCAAATTGAACGACTCGAAGAAGAAACACGTCAACTGATCACCGGGCAAACGCCTTCTGCAACGGAAGACACGTCTTCGAAGATTCGTTTGGGGATCCTCACGCCCACCGAATCGTCCATTCAGAATGACGATGCAACTGAAGCGGGCGAAGCACCATCGGTCTCACTCGACGACGCAACCTCATCGCCCCAAGCCAGCGTTGAGATCGAGGAGGAATTGGAAACGCCCGCTGCATCGTCGATCGAAGATGCCCCAGAACTTCGCGTCACCCAAGAAACCGAAGCACCGTTCGCGGAAGCCTCGTTGGCGACCGATCACGGCCAGGCCGACGAGCTGATCGATGAAGCCATGAGCGTTGTCCATGACTCCGAAACAGATCGACTGCTGCAAGAGGCCGAAGAAAAGGCCGCCAGTTGGAGCACTCCGATCGCGGAAGAAACCGTTGAACAGGAAACTGACGACGATGCTTGGCCAACCTACGAAAGCGCTCAAGCAACCGAAGTCGACGACGTGACGCAGAACGCGTCGTTCGCAGACGCCGACGAATCGGAAACCCCCGAAGCGATTGCCGACGATTCGAATTCGCCCGCGTGGCCCGAGGAATCCGAATCGCTGTTGCTTCCCGAAGAACGACTCAGCAACGACGCTGCCTCTGAACGGATCGAACCCAATCAAGTTGCCGAATTCAGCGAACTCCCCGAGAACAACAACGAACCAGAAGACTTGGTCCGGGAACAAGAAGTTGTCTTGGAACCAGAATCCCTGCCCGATGCGTCCGCAAATTCGTGGGACGCCCTCGAAGACGCTTCCGATGACACCAGCGTTCAACAATTCGCTGCCGAATTCACCGCCGCGGCTCAAGAAGAAGCGGACCAAATTCGCGAAGCTCGCCAATCGCAGGAATGGAATACAGAAGCCCCCGTGGCAGAATCCGCTCACGAAGTGGAAGCTTCCATCACGTCTCATGAAGTGGCTGATGAAATGAGCGGGGCCACCGTCAGCTTCGATCCTTCCTCGCAGGATTTCGACGAAAGTCCATGGGCCACCGCCGACCTGGACAATCCCTTTGCACAACAGGAACCTTCCGCGGACGTCTCTGACTCGTTCGATTCGCAAACGGACGCTGCCTCCGAATCACCACTCGGACTGGCCGATCAACTGATTCGCGACCTCAGCATCGAAAACGCCTCCGACGAACAGGTCGGGCAACCAAACGACGATGCGGACATGGCAGACACAGGCACCCAAATGTGGGACGGCCAGGACACCTACGAACCAGAACTCGAATCAGAAGTCACCGCACTCGACTCGGCAATCGAAACCGAATCGGAAGAACCCTTTGACGTCGCAGAAGAATTCGAATCGACACTCGCGGCAGTCGAAACCGAACCCACCGAAGTTGAATTGCCAAGCACAGAAGAAGCGATCTCGGAAACCGTCGTCGCATCGGACTCCGATGAACCAGATGACGATTCCATCGAAGCCTACATGAATCGCTTGTTGCAACGAGTGCAACAACAATCCGGAACGGAATCCGAATCAGCGGCACCTGAACCATCGCAAACGGTTGCGCAAGATCCTGTGACGCCAACCCAAACGGCCACTGAACCCCCAGCCATTGAAGCAGAGGCCATCGATCCGGTGGACCCCAACGCTCCGCTGATCCCCCGTTCACAAGCTCCTGAACGCAACAGCAATCTGTCAGCGATGCGAGAACTGGCGAACGAGTCTGCTCGCAGTGCCGTGGAAAGAAGCGCCCAATCGCAAACACACAGCTCTCGTGTGCAAGCGATGGTCAAGTTCATGCAAGGCGGTGTCGCCATCGTCTGCGGTATCGCTGCCGTGGCTTTTGTCGCCCAGGGAATGCTGAAAATCATTGCCGCCGTGGCCGCACTCTTGATCGCCGTCATCTGCGTCAAAGAAGGCCTGACTTTGCTGTCCGTTGCACGCAACCGTTCCACCAAACCCACCAAGGCAAAAGCAGAAACGGCACTTGTCGACGCCGAAACAGCGGAATGAGTTCGCCCAGCAGATCAAGGTCAGCAAAGGCGAGAACTCAGTCGCCTCCATGAGGATACACGGCGACTCGCACGGGTCGCTGTTGCATCGCATACTCAAACGCGAGATCCACCTCAGCCAGCGGAAACCGTTTCCCGACCAAGGATTCAAACGGAAAACGCTGGTGATTGCGTTCGAGGAATCGCAAACCGTGATCGAGATCGCATGGCAAATAGTTGTGTAGCCCGCGAAGCGTCAGCATTCGCCGCACCGCCAGTTCTGGATACAGGGCGATTGGATCCGACGGAAAAACAGATCCAACCAACATCACGCAACCGCCCAGCCTCACGGACTCCAAACACGCCTCCACCGCGCTTGTCATCCCGGCAAAATCAATCGCCAGGTCGACTCCACGTCCGTCAGTCATCCCGAGCAACGTTTCCTTTCGTTCCTCAGCGGTTTCACTGACCAACACTTCTGTCGCCCCAAACAACAGAGCCAACTTCGCTCTTTCTTCATTGGGGTCCGCCACGATCACCTGCGACGCGCCCGCTTCGCTGCACTGAGCTGCCGCGGTCAATCCAAGCATCCCAGCACCAACAATCAGCACCGATGCACCTTGCATCCGATGAGTCTGACTCACCAATCGAAACGCCGCTGAAACCGTGGCAGTCGCACAATTCACCGGCGCGACAACCTCGTTGCTCAAGACCGCCGGAACCGGAAAGATCGGCGTCCCTGCAACCAACACACAGTGTTCACTCAGCCCACCAGTCGGTCGTCCCTGATTCGCTTCATGCCCGTACTTGAACAGCGAATCACATTTCTGGTTCAGATCGTTGTCACAATAAAAGCAACATTCGCAACCCACTGACATCGCCCAAGTGATACGTTGTCCAATCTGCAATTGCGAGCCGTAATAATCCACGGGAGCGTTCGGGCCGCACCATCCCACAACTTCGCCGACAATCTCATGGCCAAGCACCCCGCGATCGTGGCCGGACCGTCGCCCCGAAACCGTGTGCAAATCACTCCCACATAGGGTGCAGCACAAAACACGGACAAGCACCTGCCCCTCACACAACGGCTCAATCGTGTTCCTTGCCGGCACAAAGCGACGTTGCGTGTTGTCAAACTCCATCGCCATGTTTTGGACAATGGATCCTGCGTTCAATTGACTCATTGTCGCCCCAATCGGAAGAGACACAGCACTTCGGCTTCATTGGCATAAGGATTGGACAAACAGTGCTCCACTTCACTATCAAAATACAGGCTGTCACCCTTTGAGAGCGTGAACTCCTGCTCGCCATAGAAAAATCGCACGCGGCCTTTCAACACCATCAAGAACTCCTCCCCTTCATGCGTTCGCGGTTCGCGTTCTTCTCCACTGGGAACCTTCAGCACGAGTGGATCCATCGTCCGATGCGCGCGTTCGTGGGCAAGTGAGAAGTATTCGATCGACGAGTCCGCATCTCGTGAAATTGGCTTCCGATCACTTTGACGAACACAAACGATTTGCGGACGATCGTCCAAACCCTCCAGCAAACTCGAGGTCGACACCCCCAGGACAGACGCCAAATCCGCGAGAGCTGACAGCGACGGCGTGATCCGAAAATTCTCAACGCGAGAAAGCCAGCTTTTGGTTTGACCGATCTGCTCCGCCACCTCATCCAAGGTCAACCCACGATCAAAACGTAGCTGCCGCAGACGTTGAGCTAACTCCACCAAATTCATCGCGGTCCCTGATCAAGCCATTGTGAGGATCCTGTAAAGAATCCCCGCTTTGTGTTGACTGTAAAGAAACATTGTTGCACCATCGCAAACGCTCGTCCAGCGTCGGATGAATGCCCGACAGAGGCTTCTTTCAATCTTCACAAATCCCTGTGTGACATCATGGCCATGACCGCGGAAGCCACCGCGCCGGAGGCGCCCACGACCACGCCGAAAGACCTCGCCCAACCCGCGAGTTCACGTGAAGGAACCCCAATGAACGCTTGGTTGTTGGTCGCTCATCCAACGACCTTTTCCATTTATTGCATCATCGCGGCATTCGGCACGTACTTCTGCATGTACGCGTTCCGCAAACCGTTCACTGCCGCGACCTATGACGGAATGGTCGCCTTCGGTGTCGGATACAAAACGATCCTGATCACAGCGCAGGTCGCGGGATACACGCTGTCAAAATTTGTGGGCATCAAGGTGGTCTCGGAGATGCCACCTCGTTATCGAGCCGTCTCGATTGTGGCTCTGATTGCAATCGCAGAGTGTTCTTTGTTGCTGTTCGCCATCACGCCTGTTCCCTGGAATTTCATTTGGCTGTTCGTCAATGGGCTCCCACTGGGTATGGTGTTTGGGTTGGTGCTCGGATTCCTCGAAGGACGCGCGGTCACCGAAGCTCTCTCCGCTGGGCTGTGCGCCAGCTTCATCCTTTCATCTGGTTTCGTGAAATCCGTTGGTCGCACCTTGATCGAAAGCTATCACGTCGACACATTCTGGATGCCCGCCCTCACGGGTCTGATCTTCCTCGTCCCGCTGTTCCTGTTTGTCTGGATGCTGGCGCAAATACCAGCTCCCTCCTCTGCAGACGAGCAACTGCGGTCGAAACGTTCGCCGATGAATGGGCTTCAGCGTCGTGCTTTCTGGAAACGCCACGCGTTGGGGCTGACCGGTCTTTTGACGATCTATGTTTTGCTCACCGTGATCCGCAGTTTGCGAGACGACTTTGCAATCGAAATCTGGAGCGAGCTTGGCGTGCAGAACGAACCAACCGTTTTCGCTCGTTCCGAATTCTGGGTCATGATCGGAGTCGTCGCGATCTCGGGATTGACCAGTCTGATCCGTGACAACCGTGTCGCTTTTCTCTCCTCGATCGGACTCCTGACAACTGGGTTTGTAATCGTTGTCGCTGCAGTCACTGGTCAGGTCACAGGCCAACTCTCACCGATGGCATTCATGGTGATGCTGGGCTTCGGCATGTACATCCCGTATGTTGCCTTTCACACCACCGTGTTTGAACGCATGATCGCTGCGTTGCGGGAATCTGGCAACATTGGCTATCTGATGTACTTGGCAGATGCCCTGGGATACCTCGGGTATGTCGGCGTGATGCTGTATCGCAACTCCGCGACTTCGGATCAGAACTTTCTCTCACTGATGAATTACACATCCGTGATTGTGGCCGGATTGGCCAGTGTCATCACCCTGTTTCTCTGCATCCACTACACAACGAAACTCCCCCGCACAACGACCAACGCCAAACTGGCGGATTGAACAATGACAGCCCAATCTCGCACCATCCGAATTCCACTGATCGCTGCTAATGAACGCTGAAAAACCCGGCACTCAACATTCTGACCTGCTGATCGTCGGCGCCGGAATCCTCGGCAGCTTCTACGCTTACCACGCGTTGCAGCGGGGCCTGAGCGTCACACTGGTGGAACGAAACGCTCGCCCCACTGGGGCAACGACACGAAACTTCGGCCAAGTCGTCCCTTCAGGCCTCGATCAGTCCTGGCAAATTCACGGGCGAGAAAGCCTGCGGATCTATCAAGAACTGCAATCGCAAACCGAACTTTCGGTCCGTCAAAACGGAAGCATTTACATCGCCTCGGATGACGATGAATGCACGCTGATAGAAGAATTGCACCAAATCAATCGTCAGTCCGACTACCGTTCGGAATTGCTGACGCCCGATCAATGCCGCAGCAAATACCCGAACCTGAGATCTGACTACTGTCGCGGTGGCTTGTTCTTCCCCGAAGAAGTGTCCGTCAATCCGCGGCAAATGATTCATCACTTGCATGACCAACTGCGCACCCAGACAAATTTTAAACACAGGTTCGAAACGCCGGTCCACAAAGTAAATCCGTTGAAGCCCGACCTGATTGAGGTCGAGACGTCCACCGGCGAAACCCTTTCGGCCAACAAAGTCATTGTCTGTTGCGGAAGCGAATTCCAAACACTCTTTCCGAACCACTTCCGAAAGAGTGAGATGAAACTTTGTAAACTGCAGATGCTACGCCTCGTTTCGCAACCACAGGCAGTCCTTCCAGGCAACATCCTCACGGGCCTGTCGATCCGTCGCTACGAAAGCTTCTCCCAGTGCCCTTCCTGGGACGCGATCAAAGCAAACGAATCCAAAGAAACGTTTGCTCACCAATGGGGCCTGCACATTCTGTTCAAACAAGAACTCGATGGCAGTATCATCCTTGGCGACTCTCACGATTACACTTCCTCAGACCAACCCACTGGACTTGGTTTTGACATCCGATCCGATGTCAACGAGGCCATTTTGAAGGAAGCAAAGCGTATCATGGACCTCCCTTCATGGGACATCGAAACGACTTGGTACGGGATTTACAGCCAAACCTCACACCCCTCCGGCATTCATCTCGAAACGATCTTTCCCAACGTGCATATCACGACAGGGATCGGCGGCAAAGGAATGACCAGTAGCGCCGGCTTCACTCGAAACCATCTCACAAAGCTTTACAATGACTGAACTCGTCGTCTTTGATATGGCTGGAACCACCGTGGACGAAAAAAATGTCGTCTACAAAACGGTTCGACAGGCCATCAACGCAACTGGATACAATTTCACCCAAGAACAGGTCCAAACCGCTGGCGCTGGCAAGGAAAAATCGCAAGCCATCCGAGATGTCTTGGCGCTGGATGGCAATGACCATCCCGACGCCGAAGTTCAATCCATCTTCGCTGATTTCAAAAGGCGACTCGTCGACGCCTACGATACGCTTGACGTCACCGAACAACCGGGTGCGTCAGAAACGTTTCGCGAACTGCATTCACGTGGAATCAAAGTCGTCCTCAACACGGGCTACGACCGTCCGACTGCCGAAAAACTCGTGCGCAAGATTGGCTGGGCTGTCGGCACGGACTTCGACGCCTTGGTCACCGCCAGTGACGTCGAAACCGGGCGTCCAGCGCCTGACATGATTTACCTCGCGATGGCACTGACAGAAGTCACCGACGCGTCCGCCGTCATCAAAATCGGCGACTCACGCATCGACATCGAAGAAGGTCAAAACGCCAACTGCGGGATGGCCCTTGGCATCACGACAGGTGCCCAACCCGAAACCGAATTGCGGCAATCCAATCCGACCGCCATCATTCATCAACTGAGCGACCTGCCGAACCTAATCGACCAAACCAGTCAACTCGCAAGGTGAAACCTGCGTTCCTCCTTCTTCGGAACAGATTGGCAGGAACGATCGCGTGCAACCAAACACCCCGGTTGTGCGTGGTAGCACGACGCGTGACGGGCGGTTGACGGAGTCGACTTTGGACTCTGAATGTGAACCGTAGGCATCCGCCAGTCTGCTTCGGATTCAAGTTCAGCGGATCACGGCGGGGACCGCGTGCCACACGTTATCGAGCCTCCCACCTGTTGCCGACGGAGGCCCTCCGTCGGCCCGAGCGC